>NZ_MWQH01000011.1 GCF_002210295.1 Fibrobacter sp. UWB5
GCGCAATGAATATAGTAGCTTATGCTACCCTCTTATTAAACTCCTGCATAGTCCAATACAAAAGATAATTCCATATCAATAAAAAAATTATTAGGGCACAAAGAAGATAAAAAGTCCGACTCTTTGTCGAAAAAAGAACGGGCCCAACTAAAAAGATACTCCCTCGAATCGTCATATGGATTTTGGGTTCCTCGGGAATATTGCGACAAAGTCGAAGACTCCTTAAAGGCTTCCAAAGAAACAAAAGAAAAAACACTGAACAATTATATCAGCATCTTGGAAGAAAACTGCTCAGAAATTGAAAAAGGGTTCAAAAAATTCCTATGCATACTGATAAACGAATTTATTTCGTCATACCAAAACGGGATACTACAAAAAAATCCATTACCACAATTTGATTCTATAGAATCAAAAATCAAATTCTACAAAGAAATATTAACCCATGATGACAATGAAATTATTGCGCGACTAGAAACGCGCTGGAAAAAATGGTTTAAAAATTTAAACGAAAAATTTTGCATTCCATATGAAGGGAAAAAGAATGATGACCCAAAGCATATAGACGCACGTGAAAACTTAAAGAAAAAACTGTCCACGAATTTATACGGATATCCAACGCCAGACATATGGAATGACATTGACGCCGCAGGATCTTTTGAAAAATCTATTATAGATTCTATAGATTATTTATTGCATCGCAAAGGAAATAAACCCGCAATTATAAAAGATTTGATAGGCGACGCAACTTGCGACACAGATGAGGAAATAACAAAACTCCTCATTAACCACAAATTTGCCATTCCTTCCCCGGAAACAGAAAACAAAAGAAAGGGAAAAATGTCTAAAAAAAGGCGACGGAAGAGAACGCATTAATGCATTCAGGCCCTATTTGAATCTTTTTTGTAACAAAAACGTACAGAATTAAACGACTTTTGTTTGTCCGAAATAAATTAGTTTGTAAAAAACAACTATCAACTTCGGAGAAAAAAATGGGTCGTTTAATTTTAAATCCATGCGCAATCACAAACTTTACCATTAATATTGTTAAAGAAAACGCCAATCTTGACGTCATACATTTGACAATAGACACAGAAGACGGATCCTTAAAATATAGGATTTGTTGCGATGACAGAGAGCCCAATCTTTTGTCTATTCAAAACCAGCTTAATGCGGGCTTATCTCAAGTACTTAATGGAAATGTGGATATTGAACTCCGTGAATATATAGAGAGAGACTATTTATTTATCAAATACCCTAACGGGGTCACCAAACAATATACCGCAAGAAAAATATGATGGAAAATATCTAAAAGGAAATCGAAAATGAAAGCACACGGAACAGATCTAAAATCTTTTTCAGTACAGCAAACAACCTGCCCTTGCAAGGGAGACCCAACACAATCGCGAAGCTGTGTTCATTTAGAGATTGTTCTTATCACGAATAAAACGTATAAGTACAATCTTTTCGGTGATGAATCAATGACAGAGCAGCAAATTGATACCTACTTAAATTCAGAATGCTCCAAAATTAAGGACTCAAGCCATCTTTTTAAAATTGTTAAAGAGTCCCATCCTGGCTATATCGGATTTACATTCGCGGGAAATTACAAAAGAGTTTCCGGCGAAACAGCATAACGAAACCTTTTATT
This sequence comes from Fibrobacter sp. UWB5, assembly GCF_002210295.1. Classification (NCBI taxonomy): domain Bacteria; kingdom Pseudomonadati; phylum Fibrobacterota; class Fibrobacteria; order Fibrobacterales; family Fibrobacteraceae; genus Fibrobacter; species Fibrobacter sp. UWB5. Next base: position 1,649 of record NZ_MWQH01000011.1, read on the forward strand.
TAAAACGGTCCGACGGCCGTTTTTTTTCAAACTTTCAGGTTCTTAAGGGCGGAGCCCTTAGGCGTGAAGTGAACCCCAAAAGTTGGACACAACTTTTGAGGTTCACTTCAGGAGGAGGGGTAGCGAAAGACTTGCCCTAGATCCTTCGACTTCGCTCAGGATGACACGGGGCAAGGCTGGAGCGAGGGGAGGGCTCCCCCTCCAATAAATTCACCCGTAGTATTCCTCGTAAAAGGTCTTGAACTCCGGGATTGCGTCAACTACGGAAAAAGCCATTTTCATGTACCGGTTGAACAGTAGCGCCTTGAACCCTTCGGGCACGCCGTCATCTTCCCGGAATTCCTTCACGTAGCACCTGTATTCTTCAATCTGGTCTTTGTCGTCGCCCATGGAGGCGTAACTCTGCTCGTAGAACCAGAGCATCGCCTTGTCCTGATCCTTACCCTCGAAGGGATTTTCACTTTCGTTCTTGAAGTATCTGAAGAATTGCATCATGAAAAATATACATCAAAAAAAATCCGAACGGACCTATTGACAAACCAGATTTTCAAATTTATATTTAGTGCACAAGTGTGTAGTCTTTGGTATGGCTCTGTCAAGTCATTCAGTATTTTTTTCCAAAACTGCGGGTTAACTGCATTCTGGCTGCAGTTTCGGATGGGCTGACGTATTGGGAAAGTTTTGCCAGCCGTTTTTTGTGAATGGAATGGCTTGACAGAATTTTTTAAAAGCTATGTTTTGATTCCTTTTTCGTAAAGAATAAAGTATTTTAGGGATAATCCAGGAAGACTGTGGAGGCGTTATGTCATCAGAAGTAAGAATCTATAAAGGCCATTATACCAGCGGATCTGCCGTTTGGACTTTTGCGGATAACCGTTTGTACTCTGGTCATTATGCCAGCGGTACGGCTGTGTATTGCTTTGACAATGGTCGCATTTACAAGGGCCATTACGCCAGCGGTTCCGCCATCGCAAACTTTGACAAGGACCGCATTTACAATGGCCATTACGCTAGCGGCACTGCGGAATACTGCATTGACGGTGGCCGAATTTTCGAAGGTCATTATGCCAGTGGTTCCGCTATTGCTTGCGTTGATAAGGCTCGGGATTTGCCTCTTTACGTGCTTGCCTTTGTGGCGACGTTATTTTGATTAAAAATCCAAATTTTATTCCGAATAGGAAAAAGGGTCTTTTTGCTAACCGAGGTCCCGTGTAAGAATAATTCCTTGACAGAGCCTTTGGTATTTTGTCGCTTGTATGCCAGAGGAGTTGACGATGCCTTTAGGAACTTACTCTCCCATTTTTAACACAACCAAACCAATTTTCGATATTTTTTATATCATTTTTATATTTGACGTTGACTTTTTCACCTAATTAATCTATTTTAGGGGTATGATGAACGCAACGGTCATATTGAAGAGAATCCTCCTTGAGAACTTCAAAAACGTCAAAAGGGGAGAAATTCCCCTAGTTCGCAAGGACGAAAACGGTGCTTGTATTGCCGGTATTTACGGACAAAACGGTTCCGGTAAAACGGCGATTATCGAAGCCCTTGTCTTGCTGAGACATTGCCTTGTGGGATACTCAATGCCTCAAGACGTCGCCAACTATTTCATATCTTGCATCAATGTTGATAGCGAGTCCGCCCGACTTGAATTCGAGTTCGTAATCGAAGATAACGATAGCGAAACCAGCTACAAAGTAGTCTATAGTTTTACACTAAAAAAAGTCGAAAGCGAAAACCTCACCAAATTGGTCATTTGCAACGAGAAGATCTCTTATTCGAGCAAGGGCAAAGATACCGCAACCAAATTTGTTGATTACATTGACACCGACAGCGATACCCCATTTGTCCCCAAGGCAAAATACGACACGCTCATCGGAAAAGACAAAAACAAAAAGACCGATTTGCTCGTCGCAAAGAAAATGGCCGAAGCAAATACCGCCTCCTTTATTTTTTCAAAGGAAATATGTGACGCCATTTTGCCTAGAGAAACCGGCAACATTCTAGAACGTTTAGCATGGTATGGAGCACGTGAACTTTTCATAATCAGAACAGCATCCACGGGGCGTATCAACTTAAACGATATGCCACTCCATATTTCTCTGGACCACGGCGAAAACCATACATCAATAAGCCTATTGCTTGCATTAAAAAGATCAACACCTGTTTCTGCGGGCATTTTGGAGATTTTGAAAAAAACAATCAACAGCATAAACATCGTTCTGCCGCAGATTGTTCCCAATCTCAAGGTCGGTTTGAAGGTTCTCGGTAACGAACTTATGCCCGACACATCAATGGGTTATATCGTGCAGTTGACATCTTGCAAGGAAGGCCATGAATTTCCCCTTGCGATGGAATCCGACGGCATCAAGAAAATCATTTCCATACTCTCCTTGCTCATCGATGTTTACAACAACCGTTCCATCACGGTCGCCATAGACGAGCTCGATTCCGGCATCTTCGAATACTTGCTGGGCGAAATCCTCCGAGTTATTTCCGAAAAGGGCAAGGGGCAGCTGCTGTTCACGTCGCACAATCTGCGCCCTCTCGAAACATTGGACAAAAACTTCATCGTATTCACTACCACAAACCCGATGAACAGATATATCCGTTTCAGCGGCGTGAAGACAACCAACAATTTGCGCGACTTCTATTATCGCGATATTATTTTGGGAGAACAGAGCGAACCCGTTTACGAATCAACCAATAATTCCGAAATTGCACTAGCATTCAAACTTGCCGAATTCCAACGATAAGGACAAAGAGAATGATGCCGTAAATTTTGCCCTGCACTATAGGGAAAACATTCCCGGATTCATCAATTTCATTTCAAAGTCCGACTTCGCATACAAGCCGAAACCCGAATTATCGCTCACGGAAAATCACAAGGAATCATGGAAAGAAATCCAGGTGGGAAAAAACTCTCTGGAAAGACGCACGAATTTCGGATTAGCGTTTATGTAATAACCAAAAAGTAGTTGTCAAGGAATACTTGACAACTACTGAACACGAGTTCCCTTCATTTTTACTCGGTCACTTCGACGAGCACTTCGGCAGGCTCAGTGACCTTTTGTTACCCTAGTTGCCCGGGCAGCACGAGCTTTTCCTTATGCGGAAACTCCTTATCGTACTTCTCGAACGCCTCGGGGTTGCGCATGGCAACAAAGTACGGTTCAGGGTCGCGGTAGCTGCCGGTGATTCCGTCGAGGAACCCTTCTTGCAGTTCTTTGCAGAGGAAGTAGGGTGTGTCACTTTCGGGGTCGTCGGCGTAGCGGATTCCCCTGGTGCTCGCGACCACAAAGCCGCTCTTGCCGTAGAACGCGATGTTCCCGCAAATCAGGAGGCAGCCCGCGCCCATCTCGGCGGCAATGCGCATGGAATGGTCGAGCAATGTTTTCCCGTATCCCTTGCGCTTGTAGTCGGGGCGGATACTGATGGGCCCGAAGGTCATCATGCGGATTTTGCACCCGTTGTCGGCGTCGATGTGCGACCACGCGTACATCACGTGCCCGATGATTTCGCCGTCCACTTCCAGCACAAGCGAGAGTTCCGGCACAAAGTCGGGCTCGCTCCCGTAGCAGTGCAGCACGTAATGCTCGGTGCATCCGGGACGGTCCTTTTTTTGCAAAAGGGGCAAAAATGCCGAAATTTCGTCAACTTTCGCGATTTGCCGCTATTTTCATTGAAAAATCTATAATTTTTAACAGATTTTATGTTGAAATATCTATAATTTTATGGTATATTTATGTTGAAAAATCTATAATTTTTGGATAATAACGGCGAGGAAGCATGTTCAAACGCAAGGCATACGACAAATTGAAGGAGTGGAAACAGACTTACTCCGGGCGGTACGCCTGCCTTCTGGAGGGGGCGCGGCGCGTGGGCAAATCCACCATCGCCGAGGAATTCGCCAAGAACGAATACGAATCCTACATCCGGATTGACTTCGCCAATGTCACAGACGAAATGCTAGATGTCTTTCGCGATATTTCCAAGCCGGACCTTTTCTTTTTGCGCCTCCAGGCAGAAACGGGCGTAACTCTCAAGGAACGCAAGTCCGCGATTATCTTCGACGAAATCCAGCTCCAGCCCAAGGTGCGCCAGGCAATCAAATACCTTGTTCAAGACGGCCGCTACGACTACATCGAAACAGGGTCGCTCATATCCATCAAAAAGAACATCCAGGGAATCGTTATCCCTTCCGAGGAGCACAAGATTAACGTCTATCCCATGGATTACGAGGAATTCATGTGGGCAATCGGCAAAGATCCCGCGGTGATACGCGAAATCTACAAGGCCAAGACACCCATCGGGAACGCCACCAACAGAAGCCTGATGCGTGATTTTCGGCTTTACATGGCTGTCGGCGGCATGCCGCAAGCGGTCGATGCGTACATCCGCAAGGAAAACTTCGAGGTTATCGACGGCATCAAGCGGAAGATCAACGACCTGTATTTTGACGACTTGAAAAAACTGGACCCGACAGGACGTTTGTCCAACATTTATAAATCCATTCCGAGCCAGCTCGCGCTGAAGAAAAAGAACTTCACAATCACTAAAGCGACGGGCAAGCAGAAAACGCCAAAAGACGAGGAACGCTTTTTTGAACTGATGGATTCAAAGACGGTGCTCGCCTGCTACCACGTGAGTAACCCGGCCTCGGCTCTAGCACAGACAAAAGATTTGGACAAGTTCAAACTCTACACCGCCGATACGGGACTTTTTATCTCGCTGATGTTCGACAACTCGAAACAGACCAACGAGATTTACAAGAAACTTCTGAGCGACAAGCTGGATGCCGATTTAGGTTACTTGTACGAAAATGTCGCGGCCCAAATTATAGCTTCAAGCGACAGGGAACTGTATTACCACACCTGGCAAAAAGAAAACAGCACGCACTATTACGAGATTGACTTTCTGCTATCGCATGGTAATAAGGTAGTCCCTGTCGAAATAAAGTCTTCGGCAGCACGGAACCACGAATCCATCGACCAGTTCGCAGAAAAGTATTCCAAAAAGGTTTACCGCAGAATCCTCTTCTCGCAAAAGGACGTGGACCACGTCGGAACACTGCAACTCAAACCCCTGTACATGTTGCCGTTTGCATTGGAAGAGATGTAGGTATTTCCGCAATTTTGTCCAATTTTTCCATATACCCCTTCATATAGATTTCGGGCATAACCGCGACACGGTTTGCAAAAAGTCGCGAACGAAACACTAACATAGGAGTAAAATCATGGAAAAAGCTATTCTCGGTAACGATATTTTCGAGAAATTCAACGAGGGCGAGCTCAGGCTCCCAAGCAAAACGGTCGCTTTCAAAGGTATCGCGTGGTCCAAGCATCCGACTTTCGAGGGTGTTGAACTCAAGCATATCATCACCGCGAAAGAAACCGGCGGCATGTTCAGCTATCATTTGGTGAGAATCGCGCCGAACAAAAGCATCAAAACGCACATTCATGAAACCCAGCTCGAAACGCACGAGGTTATCGCAGGGAGCGGCATTTGCACCAATGACGGCGCCAAGCTCGAGTACGCTCCGGGCGTCATCTCGATTATGCCGGCGAAGGTCCCGCACCAAGTAGACGCAGGCGACCAGGGGCTTTATCTGTTCGCAAAGTTCATGCCGGCCCTGTGCTAGGCTAGAGCTTCACCGCTTTCTTGTATTCTTTCGGAGAAAGGCCGACGACTTTTTTAAAGCAACGGTCCATGTGGCTTTGGTCGTAAAATCCGGCATCGAATGTCACCTCGGCCGCGGGCCTTTCTTCGAGTAATTTTTGCGCCTTGCGGACTTTGCACTGCATCTGGAATTGGTGCGGCGTGAGTCCGAAGGCCTTTTTAAATTCACGTATCATGTGAAACGGACTGATGCACGCATCATGCGCCATTTGTTCTATCAGATAAATGTTCTCGGGATTTTCGAGAATACTTTTTTGCAATTCATCTAATCGTGCAACCGAACTTTCTGCACAGGCATCTAAAGCGATGCACAGAACCACCATTGAATAGCATTCATAGCCGACGGTCATGTGCCCGGTATGCGTGTGCGGCGGGTACGACTTGCGCCAATCCTTGTAACGCACGCATTCAATCCGGTCATTCTTTTTGCTGTACGAAATCTCGCTCATTTTCTATCGCCATAGATAACAATTTACTACTCCCCGCTCACCCACTTTTTGTATATTACCACTCGTTTTCAATTAAGGAGGAAAACAAATGAAGAAAATCACCCTAATTATTTGCCTTTTGGCATGCATCAGCTTTGCGCAAACCAGTATTTTTGCTGGGCTTGGGCAAGCTTACCATGGACTCGTCGGTGTGGAACAGACGTTCTTGAACGGGCACCTGTCTGCAAACGCGCACTGGCTGGGCTACGATTCCGACTACGACTTTATGGGCGGCGCGGGCGTGGCTTACCGCTTTAACGGTTTGACCGGCCCGTACGTATTCCATTCGTCTGAATTCCTGACCGGCAGAACGAACGACCATATTTTCCATGAAGAACTGGGCGGCGTGAAAGAGGACCGCTTTTATTACTGGCGCTTGGTATTCGGTTTCGGTCTGCAGCACATGTTCAACGAACACTTGGGAATGTTCTTTGAAACGGGCTTTGAATTTTATGCCGGCGATGGCGGCTACTACACCTACCTCGACATGGACGATGGCGGACTCAGCAAAGACAAGATCGCCTTCCCCATGGCCTTCGGCTTGGTCGTGAAGTTATAAGCTACGCTGATTTAGCTATCTTTGGCGTATGCCAGAGAAATTTTCGAAATGGGTCGCTTGCTGGGGCAATGCGACCTCTATTACAGACCGCAAAGAAGCGACTTACGCAAAAGACTTGACGCTCCGTTACCCGATTCGCGCATGCTTTTCGGGCAACAAGTTGCGGTTCCATTTTTCGAACTTGACTGGCACGGAGCCGGTGACCATTAGCGAGGCGTACGTCGCTAAAGAGGCGCCGAGTTCGTCGGAATATGCGCCGACCCCCATTACGTTCGGTGGCCGCACCTCCGCCGCAATCCCCGCTGGCGAAGAAATCTTGAGCGACGAGATCGCATTCGATGTGACCGCGGGCGAAACATTCGATGTGAGCCTCTACTTTGCCGACTTTACGCAGATGAACGCAGGCACGGCGATTACGGGCCCGCTTTCGGGCGGCAAGTACAGCTACGGCAATTTCGCAAAGTCCGCAACGCTGCCTGACGACCTGACGCGCAAAACGAACTGGATTTACTTCCTGAATACCATCGACATTTTTACCGAAGAAAAGAATTTTGCGTTGGTGTGTTTCGGCGATTCCATTACGGCGCAGGACTGGCCCGATTACCTGACGCTGCGTTGTGCACGCGAGGGTTTTAACAACGTGGCGATTATCCGTCGCGCGGTGAGCGGCACTCGCATTTTACGCGAATACAGTTGCATTACTTACGCGGCCTATGGGCTCAAGGGCGCCACGCGATTCCCGATCGAGATGAACGTGGCTGGGGCCCGCACGGTGATTGTGCAGCACGGCATCAACGACATCATTCACCCGGTGGGTGTCGAGGTCAACAAGTTCCGTCCCTGGAGCGATATGCCCACGGCCGATGACTTGATTAACGGCGTGCGTTCGCTCTACATTACGCATGCGCGCAAGCTCGGGCTCAAGATTTACAGCGGCACGCTGCTGCCGATTTACGGTTGGCGCACCTACAACGAAAACCGCGATATCATTCGCATGGCGTTTAACCAGTGGCTGCGTACTGCTCCCGACTTTGACGGCTGCGTGGATTTCGACAAGGCGGTGCGCGGTCACGACAATCCGAAACAGTTCAGCAACGGGTTCGATTCGGGCGACCATTTGCACCCGAGCGCCAAGGCTTACGAGGCCATGGCCGAATGCGTTCCCGAAGAATTGTTGAAATAATTTTGCCTATTTTAGGCGTTTTTCGCGAAATAAGATTTTCGTAATGTAAGCTACATCACACTGTTTACAAGTGTAAAATTATTCGTTCCTTACAATATGGCTTTTGGCGGCCCAGAAATGTATCTTATAGGCATGAATTCAAGAGAACTTCAAATCGTCAAACAAATCGTGTTGCTGGTTGCCGTAGCTGTGACCCTCGGTTTCATTTACGGTTAATCTCAGACGGTTTTAAATATTTAAAAAGTCATTGGCAAGCGCCAATGACCTTTTTTAATTCTCTTTCACCTTTCGATTAGTAGTTGATAGCGATGTAGAAGCTACCGGCGCCGAAGCGACGGTCAAAGCTTTCAAAGCCATCCCACAGGGCGTCCCATGCGAGGCCGACTTCGAGCTGGGTGGCGGAATTGCGGAAGAAGATGACGCCGAGTTCTGCGCCGGCGGCAAGACCGATTGCAAAGCTTTCGTCGCTGTCGTAATAGCGATCGTCAATCTGAATACCGAGACCAACGCCTGCGCCCAGGAACGGGGTGACAACGCCCGTGCTCGGGAAGAATCGACCGCCGAGCAAGAAGACTTCGTGCCATTCCCATTCATCGCCGAACGAAATATTCATGTTGTCCACGATGGTGATGGCGGCTTGCGGAATCACTTCGAAGATGCGAGCGTAGTGGAATACGAATGCCTGTTCCCAAGAGCGTTCGACGTCGCGATCCTTGTGGCAATCGTCGGCATTGGCGTACTGCTTGCAGCTCTTGTCTTTAAAGTCGTAGTTGTGCCAGAGGGCGGCACCCAAGCCGTAGCTCACGTAGTTGCGGGTGGGGCGCTTGTGGGCAAAGTTGTCGTTCGGGTCGCCATCGTTACGGTCGGCGGGCACGAGCACGACGACTTCGGGTTCCGAGCGGCTTGCCGTAGAGGCGTAGTAGTCTTCGGCAGGGGCGGCGCTTGCGTTATTGTCTTCAACGTTGGCGAGGGCGCTCTTGACCGCCCCTTCGATGGCCACGTCGAGGTCGTCTACAGAGCCGGCCTTTTGTTTACCGCTACCGACCACGGCGCCGTCTTTGACCTGTTCGCAAACCACCACGAAGGTAGAGCCCATGGTCATCACGTTGGTGCGCAGCTGGATTTCGGCACTGCCGTCGACCGGGGTGTTACCTGTCTGGCTCACGGAGGCGCGCACAATGGACTGCACCATGTTCGGGGCGTCGGGAGCAAATTCCGCACCTTCGGGGGCAAGGACTTGAACGTTTGCGGCGAGCGAGAACGCTGCCAGAGAAAGGATAGTGGAGAAAATCTTTTTCATGCCATAAAGATAATAAAAGAATTGCTAAATTCAAGCCTATGAATAAAGCCGCTATTATCGTTGCCGTTTCGATGCTTTTGAGCCGCGTGCTCGGAATTTTCCGCGAAATGCTTTTGGCACATGCCGCGGGCGTGTCGCTCGAAAAGAACGCGCTTGACCTTGCGTTCATGATTCCGGACATTTTGAATCACGTGGTGAGCACCGGATTTTTGTCCATCATCTTTATCCCGATTTTTACGGGCTACAAGGTGGCCGGCGATGAGAAGGGCGGTTGGAAATTCTTTAGCAATGTCCTGAATACTTTCGGAATTGCGCTGTTGATTTTGGTGGCGCCCGCATTCATTTGGATGAAGGAACTCTTGCAGCTCTTGACGGTCGAGGGAGCCACGCCAGAACTGATCGAGCGCGCCGCATACTATGGCCGCATTATTTTGCCGGGACAGGTTTTCATTTTTGTCGGAAGTATTTTGGTCGCGGTGCAGCATACCCGCAAGCAGTTCTTGATTCCGTCGCTGACGGGCCTGATTTACAACGTGGCGATTGTGGGCGGAGGCGCTTTGGGACTCGCGCTCGAGAAGTTCAGCGGCACGGAATACGGCCTGGAAGGTTTTGCCTGGGGCGTGCCGGTTGGCGCCTTCATTGGATTCTTTGCCTTGCAGATTTTTGGCGCCCGGCGTGGCGGTGTGCATTACGAACTCTTGGTGCAGCCGACTCACCCCGATATCGTTCGCTATTTTAAGATGATGCTCCCGATGTCGCTTGGTGTGGGCTCCATGTTCGGCCTTGAATTCATTATCAGGAGCTTTGGCGCGAACTTCGGTACGGGCGGCATTTCGAGCTTGAATTACGCTTACCGCGTGATGTACACGCTGGTTGCGGTGTTTGGATTTTCTGTTTCTGTCACGAGCTACCCGGACATGGCCCGCCTTGTTAAGGAAGGCGATTTCGGCCAGCTGAACCGCAAGATTTGGAAAAGCCTTTCGCGCATGTTCTGCATCTTGATTCCGGCGGTGGTTGCCGTGTGGGCTTTGAGTTTTCCGGCGGTGCGAATCTTGTTTGAACGCGGTGCTTTCCAGCGTGAAACCACCGAAGCGATTTCCGAGATTCTGCGCTGGTATTTGCCGGTGAGCCTTGGGCTTTGCCTGCAAGCAGTGCTTGTGCGTAGCTTCTATGCCTGCGAACGCATGTGGGTACCGACCCTTTTGAATACGGGCATTTTTGCCGCAACTATTCCCGCCTACATTCTGCTGGGCGCGCCTGAAGTGGGTCTCGGCATCAAGAGCGTGCCGATTATCGGCGCCACCGGCGCTTTGCTGCAGGTGATTTCGATGATTTTCATGTGGGCAAAAAAGAACGGCACCGACGGCATGAAAGAAGCTTTGCTGAATATGGCCCGCGCCCTGGTTGCCTTCGGCATCATGATTGCTGCCGCTGTCGGACTTGACCGCGTCTCGGGCGCATTCGTGCGCGAAGCAAACTTCGTCGTGCTCGTTGTATACGCCTGCGCTGCCGGCATTTTGCTCTTCACGCTCACGCTGATTATCCAGCGTTACCTCGGAAGCAAAGATGCCAAGGATATTCTCAACGAACTCCTTGGCAAAATAATGAGGAAATTACATTTGGCGCGCTAGTAGCGTTCTTTCGTCTATTTACGCCAGGATTCCATGACCTTCATGCAGCCAGCGAGTAGCTCGGCGGAACGGTCCTTGGCTTCGGTTTCCACGTAGCAGCGGAATTCCGGAGCGTTGCCGCTCGGGCGCAAGTGCACGATATCGCCGGAATCGAATTCCATACGATAGCCGTCCGTTTCATCGATGGAAACAACTTCGCCGTGGAACGGCTTGGGAGCCGGGCCATCCTTGGGCTTGAACTTAGAAGGCTTTGCGGTAAGCGCGCCGAACAATTTGGCGCCGAGTTTCTTTTCGCGAATTTCGGCGAGCTTTGCCTTCGACACTTCGGTCGGGAATTCCTTGAGGCGGTCGCTGAGCGTAAAGCGCTTCGGGAGTTTCTTGAGCAAGTCCACCACGCACATTTTCTGTTCGCGGACCATGACCATCACGGCAATCATCGGGAGCAATGCATCGCGGGTCGGCAGCGCCGGGAGCGTGCGGGTTGCGCCATCTTCAAAAGAACGCGTGAGGTTTGTCTGCAGCAAGAATCCGCCGTTAGCTTCGTAGCCTGCGACAGAGACGCTCTTGTCATTTGCATCCACCAGGCTTTCCATGCCGGCGATCACGTACGGGCTTCCGATTCGCGTGCGGCAAATACGCTCGAAGCTGCCAGATTTTTCGAGCGACGTGTTGCAACTCACCGGAGTTGCAATGCGCTTGATACCAAGCGCCTGGGCAGCCAAGATGCCCAGCACGTCGCCACGGAGCCACATGCCTACATCGTCTGCCAAAAGCGGGCGGTCGCTATCGCCATCGGTACTGAAGATTGCATCTACGAAATCCTTGTGTGCAAAGTCGCGGGCCAAGTCTTCGTCTTCTTTACGGATAGCTTCGGTATCCACCGGAATAAAGGTTTCGCTGCGGGCAAAAGGCTTGACTGTTGCGCCCAAGCTTTCGAGCACCTTCACCACAATATCGCGGCCCACGGCGGAATGCTGGTACACGCCAATGGTCAGGCCTTGCAAAGCCTTAGCACCGAAAAATTCCGGATAGCGCTTGCAGTAATTTTCTTCGGCTTCGGTTTCGACAGCCGGGAGCGCGGGGGCATTCTTCAGCATGCCCTTCGCATCGAAAATCGATTCGTCGAAATCCACTGACTGCGAAACAATTCCCTGTTCGTCCTTCTTGGTGATTTCGCCCTGCGGGTGGTTGAACTTGATGCCGTTGCGGTCGGCCGGAATGTGGCTACCCGTCACCATGATAGTCGGGAGAGCCTTATCGATACCGTACAATGCGATTGCCGGGCTCGGAATGCGGCCGCAGTAAATCACCTTCCAAGAGGAATCTTCGCCGGCTTTGACCAAGGCCTTCAAAATGCGTTCGGTACTCGGGCGCAAGTCGCCAGCAATTGCAATCGTATGGTCGCACTTGTAGCTAGCCTCGCAGTACTTGATAAACGAGCGCGCGTACACATAGCACACGCGGTCCGTCATTGCCGTCACCAGGCCGCGGGCACCGCTGGTACCGAATGCCACGCCGGACTGTTTCATTACTTCTTGCATTGAAATGCTCATAGATTCCTCTAGTCGTTATAAATGCAACGGACGTTTACCGCAGCGTATTTATGCGCGTTGTCGGATCCATCCGTATCGTCCACATGATAGGCCCACAAATAGGCAAATTCATAACCATAGCCCGTTCCCGAAACATCGTATTCCGTAGAGCTCCAGTATAAAGATTCGTAATCCCCATTCTTGTAACGCCCTTCGTAGTGATAATATCCACCAATCTGGTTCGTGAAATACACGGTATATTCGGGGTGATCATTGAAATATTCATTGAGTTTTTTCCATTCCTCAAAACTCGGGAGGTGTGTGCCTTCGGGGCAAATTCCCTGATACGGCAAATCAATTTCGCCAAGCTGTTTCCGATCGTATTCCGTATCGATTTTCATGGCCTGCGCCCACGTATAAAGGCGGCCATGCTTTTCGCAATTTTCAGGGACATCGTCGTAGCAGCGGCTGCCTTCAACTTCAACATTCAAGTTGCGCGTCATCCATTTCTGTTCACCTAACTGAATGCTCGTCAGTTCCGGATCGTACACTTCATTCATCGAAGAATACACCAGCTCGCTAGACGAAGAAGACTGTACACTCGAAGAAGACTGCGCACTTGAAGAGCTCAGTTCCACCTTTTTAGAATCATCCCTAAGGCAGCGCACATAGGCTCCCGTAATTTTATGACCGTTGTCGCGACCTCTAGATTCGTCTTTACGGAACGACCATAGCCACGCAAATTCATATTCATAAAGCGCCGTCACTTGATATTCCGTAGAACTCCAGAAAAGAGCCTCGTAACCTTCGGACCTGTAATAGCCCTTGTAATCGTAGGCGCCGCCAGATTGCTGGTTGAAATACTTGTTATAGTCAGGATTTTTTTCAAGGTAGCTGAAAAGCCAATCCCATTCCGCATAACTCGGCAGGTGCGTACCTTCGGGGCAAATGCCCTGATACGGCAACTTGATTTTGCCCAGTTCTTTTTTGTTGTAGCTCTCGTCAACCTGCATCACTTGCGCCCAGGTGTACATGCGGCCATACTTGTCGCAATTTGCAGATTTGTCGTCATAGCACATGCTACCGTCAACGGCAACATCCAAATTCCTTGTCGTCCATATCTGGCCACCGACATTCACAAAACCGGAATCCGTAGGCGCAACTTTTTCGACACTGCTGCTGGACTTTGCCGCACTTGACGAAGAGCCTTTTTCGTCTTTACTACTCGAAGAAATCTTTGAATCGCTGGAGCTGGATTCGGCAGAAGAGCTGGAATCTTCCTTGAGCAATTCAGGATCTATGTTGCGGTAGTAAGTCTTGTCGTCTTCGGTCTTGCAGAAGCATTCGCCAAAATCAAATTCGGGCGAATTGGCGACAAATCCATTGAACTGGTAATTATCATCGACACCCAGCTTGTACTTGCAACCCGAAACATCGGCCCAAAGGTGATTGTCGTCTCTTTCGGTAAGAACATTGATATCGAAACGGTTTTTAGACTTGTCGTATTTTGCCCCGGTACACCTTGCGTAGAACGAAAGCATGTAGCTCATGCGTTCGGACACCCTGTCGCACACAATCTTTTCCAGATAGGTGCCGCCGGATATCATTTTGGACCATTCGGCGTTTTCTTCGAAACCGTATTTTTCGTAACACCGGTCTGCAACAGGGTCAACCACAGGCTCTTCCGGCGCACTGCTTTTACTATCGCCCCCGCAACCGTAAAACGACGCCATGGCCGCAAACACACCAAATAGAACAATGTTCTTCTTCATGAAAATAAAGGTAGAAAAGATAGCGGCATCAATCTTTTCAAAATCGTAACCAATGCAGGGCCAAGGCGAAAACACTTGATACAGTCGTATACAAAATCATCGCTTTTACGCTAACACCCCCCCGAAAAAAGAGGATATTTTCTACTTTGGATGTTAAAATAAGGGATGATTATGCTCAAAAAAATCTTGACCGCAGGCGTTTTCAGCGCCGTAGCACTTAGTGCAGCACCGCTCCTCACCAACGGCGACTTGTCCTACGGTGACGGCGGTTGGTATGTTTGGAACAACCCCGATGGCCCCGCCAAGTACGAAAGCAAAATCGGTGTCGAAGGCCTCGGCGTAAACGGCAGCGAAGGCGTCAAGCTCACGGTGACCGAACTCCCGAACCCCTCTTGGGGTTTGCAGTTGCAGCCGCCCAAGTGGCTCGCCGACTCAGCCTACTACAAGCTCAGCTTTAAGGCCAAGGGCAACATGCCCATTAACGCCATCATTCAGGGTGGTCCTCCTGACTGGCGCCAGAAAGAAAGCGCCTCGTTCATGCTGACCAAGGACTGGAAGGAATATTCCATGATTTTCCTTGCCGACCAGAAGGGTTACGGCGTGAACAACGTGACATTCCACGTGGGCCTTGCCAAGGGCTGGCTCCAGATGGATGACGTGTTTATCGAAAAAATCGAAGGCATGGATGACATGACCTGGTACAACAATTCCGCCGCCCGCATCGACAGCCTGCGCAAAAAAGACTTGACGCTCAAGGCTGCCCCCGGCACCCAGGTGAAGGTGGAACTCATGCGCCACGCATTCCCCTTCGGTACAGCACTCGCCCTCTACCCCACCAAGGACAGCGTCGAAACCTGGTACCGCAAGACCGCCAATAAGTACTTCTGGTATGGCGTTCCCGAAAACCAGTTCAAGTGGCCGGAATACGAACCCAAGAAGGGCAAGATCCGCCGCGAAGAATTCAAGCAGTACCTGGATTACGTGAACGATTACAAGTGGGGCTTCCGCGCCCATACGCTCATGTGGGGCCACCAGGGTTACGGCTTCGACAAGCACTTCAGTAACCAGGGCAGCTGCAAGGATATCTCGAAAAAGATCAAGGAACGCATCACCCGCGACGTGAAGGAATACAAGGGCCGCATCAAGGAATACGACGTGTGGAACGAAGCATTCCACGAACCGTTCATCTTTAACAAGTGCGGCTGGGACCTGTTGGATAGCGCCCACGTTTGGGCTCACCGCGCCGACCCCGAGGCACGACTCTTCATCAACGAATACAACGTAGTGTCCGCCGGCGAAACCGACCGCCTGTACGAAATCGTGAAGGGCATGCTCGAACGCAAGGTTCCTGTACACGGTATCGGCGTACAGTGCCACTTCGGCGACCGCCAGCTGAATCCGGCATTCATCAAGGCCCGCTTCGATAGGCTCGGATCTCTGGGGCTCCCGATCAAGGTGACCGAACTTGACTTTGGCGACTGGCAGAAGGGCATGTACTTCGGCGAAGAAGAACAGGCCAAGCGCTACGAGATGTTCCTGCGCATCGCATTCAGCCACCCGGCTGTCGAAGGCATTGTGCTGTGGGGCTTCTGGGATGGCCGTCACTGGGTCAAGAACGGCGGTATCGTTGCCATGGACGGTCGCGAAAAGCCCGCTGCCAAGCTCATTTACGACTTGTGGCACAAGGTGTGGACCACCAACGGTACGTTCAAGGCCGACGAAAACGGTGTCGTGAAATTCCGCGGCTACCCTGGCAAGTACAAAGTAACCATCGACGGCAAGTCCGAAATGGTTGAGTTAAAGTAGACGGTAGACAGTAGGAAGTAAACAGTAAAAATTTTTCAGAAGATGCTCCCACGCGGGGGCATTTTTTCTATTATGAACTAATAAACCTTAGTGAGGAAACAATGAAGAGTTCTTATAAAATGGCAACGGCTACATGCGCCCTGTCTTTCGCATTGGCATTCACCGCCTGCGACGATTCCACCTCGGCCAGCGACAACGGCGGCAATGGCGGTAATGGAGGCGCAAACGTCGCCTGCACCAACGAACCAGTAGAATGCCCCACCATCCAATTCGAAAACGAAGTTTACGACTATCGAGACTGCAATCATTACAAGATTCAAACCTTCGGCACACAGACATGGATGACCGAAAACTTGAACTACAACGGTTGCGAGACCAAGGGACAAAACTGGTGCTACGGTGGTGACGCAGCCAACTGCCAAAAGTACGGTCGCCTTTACACCTGGACAGCCGCAATGGGCCTCGATAAATCTTACCAGAAGAATTACGCGAACCTGCCCGAAGGCACCGTCACCAACGGACTCTGCCCTGTCGGATACCATATTCCGAGCGACGCCGAAACGGATATTCTCATTGCATACCTTGAAGACAATGACAAAGTGGCAGAATTCAACTTCCAGTTCGGCGGCAAGAATAACTTCGCAGGCTTCGCCGACTTAGACAGAACCGCATACTTCTGGACTGCCGACGAAGACCACTCCGAATTTGGCGGTAAAGAAAATGTCCGCATCTGGAGCTATTCCGAAACATTCAGCTTCGGTGGCGGTTCCATATTCAAGGACAGCGGTCTTTCGATCCGCTGCGTGAAGGACTAAAAATTTCTGCATAAAAGAAAACGCCCCGCGATATAATCGCGGGGTTTTTCTTGTTGCTATTAAATGCAGCATTGTTTGTGAGCAACAAACGCCTCGTATTAACGAGGCGTGGTTGCGAGAGCGAGGCGATATCACATTCTTGTTGATGCGATAGAGCCGAGCGGTCTTAGTAGTTTTCGGCGGTCACTTCGAAGAAGGACTGCGGGTGGGCGCACACCGGGCATGCGGCCGGAGCCTTGGTGCCAACGACAATGTGACCGCAGTTGCGGCATTCCCACACTTTGACTTCGCTCTTTTCGAACACGGCTGCAGTTTCCACGTTCTTGAGGAGTGCGCGGTAGCGTTCTTCGTGGCGCTTTTCGATAGCGGCGACCATGCGGAACTTCTTGGCGAGAGCGGCAAAGCCTTCGGCTTCGGCAGTCTTTGCGAAGTCTTCGTACATGTCGGTCCATTCGTAGTTTTCGCCATCGGCGGCAGCCTTCAAGTTGGCAGCAGTATCACCGATACCGTCCAATTCCTTGAACCAAAGCTTGGCGTGTTCCTTTTCGTTGTCGGCAGTCTTCAGGAACAGTTCAGCGATCTGTTCATAGCCTTCTTTCTTGGCGCAGCTTGCAAAGTAGGTGTACTTGTTGCGAGCCTGGGATTCGCCAGCGAAGGCGGCCTGGAGGTTCTTTTCGGTTTGGGTTCCGGCGTACTTGTTTGCCATAAATTCCTCTCTTGGTTGAAGTGTCTCGAAAAGAATATACACATTTTTAGGTCGTCCTGGGCAAAAATAAGTCCATTCAGAGCCTTTTTTCTGCAAAATAATATATATCTAAACCCAAAGGAGGCCTTTTATGACCCTCATGATTATCCAGCTTTTGATTGTACTATTGGCACTTTACGTGGGCTCGCGATACGAGAGCCTTGCCCTCGGCGCCATTTCGGGAATCGGTCTTGCCATTCTGGTGCTCGGGTTCGGCATGCAACCCGGCAAACCGCCTACCGACGTCATTTACATCATTATCGCGGCAGTCACCTGCGCGGGCATTATGCAGGCTTCGGGCGGTATGGATTGGCTGATTCAAATTGCAGAGCGCCTGTTACGCAAGCACCCGAACCATATCACGATTCTCGCTCCGCTCTGCACGTTCTTCCTCACGGTTCTCGTGGGCACCGGTCACGTAGTTTACACCCTGATGCCGATTATTTGCGACATCTCCTTGAAAAAGGGAATCCGCCCGGAACGCCCCTGCGGTGTAGCTTCTGTCGCCTCACAGGTGGGCATTACCTGTTCCCCCATTGCAGCCGCCGTCGCCTCGTTCGTGATTATCTCGAACGCAAACGGTTTTGAAATCAACAACCTGCAAGTCATCGCGATTACGATTCCCGCCTGTCTCTGCGGTCTTATGGCCGCAGCCGCCGTCTCGTACAAGCGCGGACTCGACCTCGACAAAGACCCTGCCTTCCAGGCGCGCCTCAAAGACCCGCAGATGAAGGAATACATGTATGGGAATACCGCTTCCGTGCTCGACAAGGAAGTATCCAAAGAAGCAAAACGAGCTGTATTCATCTTCCTCGGCGCTCTCGCCGTTATTGTGCTCTTCTCCGTGTTCCAGATTATCGGCCATGATATCCGCCCGCAATTCCCGACCGGCAAGATTGTCGATGGAGTCGCCCAAATGAAACCGCTCGCCATGAACATCATCATTCAGATTGTGATGATTTCGGCCGCCGCGTTCATGGTTATTTTTTGTAAGGCAGCCCCCAAGAAGGCCGTAGCTGGAGCCGTGTGGCAAAGCGGCATGGTGGCCGTCGTCGCCATTTACGGAATTGCCTGGCTTGCCGACACTTACTTCGCAAACTACATGGACGTGATGCAGGGCGGACTTAAGGACATCGTGCAACATTACCCATGGGCTATCGCATTCGCATTCTTCGCGGTGAGCGTGCTCATCAACTCGCAGGGCGCAGTCGTGGTCGCCATGCTCCCGCTCGCCTATAGCCTCGGCATCGAAGGCCCTGTGCTCCTGGGCGTACTCCCGAGCGTATACGGCTACTTCTTTATTCCGAATTACCCTTCGGACATTGCAACCGTGAACTTCGACCGTTCGGGCACCACCGTTATCGGCAAGTACCTATTGAACCACAGTTTCATGCGCCCAGGCATGGTGAGCGTCATCGTCTCGACCATCGTAGGCACCATCTTGGTGAAAATTTTCTACTAGCTGTTTCCTGCGAGAACCAGAAAATTTCTTTTTAAAGGACGAGCAATCGTCCTTTTGTTGTATATTTGGTAAAAAAAGGCGGTACTTATGCTGATGGAAAAGATTGCATCCCCTGCTGATGTGAAAAAGATGGACACAGAAAGCCTCAAGGCGCTCGCGGCAGAAATTCGCACGGCACTTTTGAACAAGATTTCCAAATGCGGCGGGCACCTGGCGCCGAACCTCGGATTTGTGGACGCCACCATCGCATTGCATTACGTTTTTGAATCGCCCAAAGACAAGATTGTCTACGATGTTAGCCACCAGAGTTACACCCACAAGATTTTGACGGGCCGCGCCGAAGCATTCCTGAATCCGGACAAGTACTGGAGCGTTACGGGCTACACCGAACCCTGCGAAAGTGAACACGACCAGTTCATGATTGGCCACACTTCGACCTCGGTGAGTTTGGCGCTCGGGCTTGCAACCGCCCGCGATGTGAAGGGTGAAAAGGGAAATGTCATCGCCGTCATCGGCGATGGTTCGCTCAGCGGGGGCGAAGCATTCGAAGGCCTCGACAACGCCGGCGAATACGCGACCAACTTTATCGTAGTCGTGAACGATAACGAGATGTCCATCGCCGAAAACCACGGCGGCCTTTATGGGAGTCTCGCAGAACTCCGCGCCACGCAGGGCAAAAGCGAAAACAATTACTTCAAGAGCCTCGGCTTTGATTACCTGTATGTAGAACAAGGTAACGATATCGAATCGCTCATCGCCGCATTCAAGCAGGTGAAGGATTCCACGAAGCCCGTGGTCGTACACATTCACACGCTCAAGGGCAAAGGCTACAGCTTCGCCGAAAATTCCAAGGAAGGTTTCCACTGGGCCGCACCGTTTGACATTCCGACCGGTGTCGTGAACTGGGACAGCGGTGAATCGTACGGCAACATTCTCGGCGAATACTTGATGAAGAAAATCAAGGCCGACCCGAAGGTGGTCGTAATCCATTCCGCAGTACCCGCAGGTATCGGCTTCTTTGCCGAACAGCGCAAAGCGGCGGGCAAGCAGTTCATTGACGTGGGCATCGCCGAAGAGCACGCGGTAGCTCTGGCCTCGGGCCTTGCCAAGGGCGGCGCAAAGCCCGTGTACAGCACGCACAGCACGTTCATCCAGCGCACCTACGACCAGCTTTCGCAGGATTTGTGCGCGAACAACAACCCGGCCACATTGCTCATTACCATGTCCGGTGCCGACGGCATGAACGACACCACGCACCTCTGCATTTTCGACATCGCGATGATGAGCAACATCCCGAACCTGGTTTACCTCTGCCCCACCTGCGTAGAAGAGGCGATTGCCATGATGGATTACGCGATCGACCAGACGGAACACCCCATGGCCATCCGCATCCCGAACGGAGTCGCGCACAGGAATGTCGCGTTTGACACCGACTACTCCAAACTGAATACATACAAAGTAGACAAGCGCGGAAGCAAGGTGGCGCTTATCGGCCTCGGCAGTTACTACGCCCTCGCCGAAGAAGCCGCCGCGGAACTAGCAAAGTCGGGAATCGATGCGACGATTATCAACCCGCGATTTGCAACGGGCGTTGACCGCGCGGTTCTTGAAGGATTGCTCGCAGACCATCAGGTCGTCGTGACGCTGGAAAACGGCGTCGTCGATGGCGGCTTCGGCGAAAAGATTGCCCGTTTCTACGGCAACACCGACATGCGCGTTCTGGTAAAGGGGCTCAAGAAGGAATTCTACGACAAGGTGCCCTACGGCGAGCTCATGGAAAGGAACCGCCTCACGCCCAAGCAGATTGCAGAAGACGTGATGGCTGCGCTCAAATAACATCGCCGAAATAACGTCGCCGAAACCAGAATCGTGCCTTTCGCCTGAAATAAGTATATATTTCAGGTATGTCCATCTCGCAGCACATATTCCGACTCATGCTCCCCGCGCTCCTGTGCGGAGCTGTCGGGCCGTTCGCCGGCATATCCTATGCCGCCGACTCCGAGGAAGCAAGCGCCGCGGAAACAAACGTCGCGAAAACAAGTGCCTCGGGAATCGCGGGCATATTCGATGCAGGCTGGTCGACCGCCTACCAGTCGCAAGATTCCATTACGCACATGCACCAACGCCTGCATGCGCTCGGCATGGAGCAAGTCGTTTTGCAATACGCCGCCGTCGAAGCGACACATTTGTATTACCCCTCGGAACTGGACTTTCTGCAGAACACGCAATACAAGAACAATGAGCTTTTCCCCAAGAGCATTGAGGCGGCAAAGGCCACCGGGACCAGGGTCTGGCTCGGGCTCTACTACAATGGCGAAAACTGGTACACTCCGCCGACCGCCGAGCAACTTGACACGCTCGCATCACGGAACCTGAAGGTACTCGATGAAATCCATTCGCTATACGGCAGCGAGAACGTTATTGAAGGCGTGTACATTCCGCAAGAAATCGCGCGCTATTACTGGGACGGCCTGCGCGATGACGCGACACCGGAAATGCTCACGGAACATTTCTTGAAGCCGGTCACCGAAGCCGCACAAGCGAAGGGCTGGAAGGTGATGGCGGCCCCGTTCTACAACCAAAACCTGGAAACGCCCGAGAAACTGCAATCGTTTTTCGAGAAACTCTTTGCCGCAGGATTCAAGCCAGACATTATCGCCGTGCAGGATGGCATCGGTGCAAACGACGCAGGCAAACTCCATGCCGAAACCGCGACTGTGGGCAATTACGAACGCGCCGTAGCGCAGGCCTGCAAAAAGTATGGAATTGAATTCTGGGTCGACATGGAACTGTTCCACACCGACGACTCGCACGCGCTCGCCGACAGCGCAAGAATCTCCGCACAGCTCGATACCGCAAACGCCGCAGGCGCCACAAAAGTCATCGCCTACGACCTGGCCGTTCTCGGAAACGCAGGCCTAGACTCGCTTGAAAAGTGGAAATTAAAATCGAGCGTGGAACCGCCGGCCCGCATCTACAAAACGCCCCGCGAAAGTCGCCGCGCATCCAATGCCCACAGCGAAAAAACGCAGAAACGCGAACTCTTCCTGAACGGGCGTTTACAGAACAGCCGTCCCCTAAACGAAAATTCGCAATACTACAAGGCGAACGGCGCGAAGGTCAAGTAAGTTTTTCACGAGCCCTAATGCTCGTGTTTTCCTGTCGGGCTATAACTGCAACCGGAACCGTAACTAGTCGAGCCGCAATAAGCGCACTTGTCATTGCCGTGACCGTGCTTATGCTTGCCGGTGGGGCTGTAGCTGCACGAGCCATAACTGGACGAGCCGCAGTAAATGCATTCGGAAGAGTCCGCAATATGGATATGCTTGCCAGTGGGGCTGTAAGAGCAACCGCTCCCGTGACTGGATGAACCACAATAACGACAATGTGACATAATTAGTACCTCTTGTCGTAATATACATTAAAAAATAGTGTATATTAATAACATGAAGAAGAATCTAGCGGGTTTAGGAATCGCCCTCATCATGGGCATGGCTACGACTGTCTATGCGAATAGGTGCCCTAACGCATGGCCCGCGGAGGGCGAAAACTACGCCTCGGGCACAATAGACAGCACAAACTACAGTTACGAAGTCTGGCGCACTGGCTACGCCGCGTCTTTGAATTGCGACGATAATGGCAGCTACGTAGTTTACTCCAAGGACGCGGACGAAGCTATCGTGCGTTTCGGGCCCAAGTTCGACGAGCCCAAAACCTTCGACCAGCACGGCAATTTTTCTGCGGACTACAAGTTTCGCACAAAAGGCGGCGGCTTCGGCACCCCCTTTTACCTGGTCGGCATCCAGGGCAATACCACCGAGCCGAAAACCGAATTCTACATCGTAGACTACTGGATCTACGAAGACGCCGACACAACAGTATTCGGGACCAGGATGGGAGAATTCACTGTCGATGGCGACACCTACGACATCTGGCAGAACACCGCCAACAACTACTTGAGCGCCCAGGGCGACATATCGTACAAGCGGTATTACAGTATTCGCCGCACCAAGCGCGATAGCGGGCACGTCGACATTACCGCCCACTTCAAGAAGTGGGAAGAGCTCGGCCTGAAGGTGGGCAAGATAACCGATGTCATGGCGCTTGTAGAAGCGAGCAAAGGGGAAGGCTACATCAACTTTTTTCAAATTGACTACTTCAACATCACCGAATCGGCAGACACTACCGGCACCACGGCCATCGCAAAACGCCGTGCCCCCAATGCGCACGCCAGTGACCGCAAGCAAGCTCCACTCAAATACTACAAGCCGGACGGAGCAAGAGCCCAGCCCGGCCAGAGAGTGAGAACGTTCACGAGATAAAACTCCCCTAGCGAAGCGTCAGAAAGAACCTCTTTCTAGGCGGTCTCCGCAAGCCTCCGCATCTTCTCAAAATCGTGGGTGGGATTATCGACCACTTCGGGGATGCCGAACGCGTCCTCTTTCAGGGTGAGGCCGTACTGCCCGATATCATCGGCAAGTTTCGTCCCTTTGTAAATCTGCAAGGGGAACGCACCCACCTTCCCGACACCGTAGCTCTTGACAATCCCGACATCGCGGGCAAAAGAATCGTAAGTCTGCAGCGGAAGCCCGTAAATCAGGGTGACCATCGTCGCGATGCCAAGTTCCCTGCAACGATCCAGCTTTTCGCGGAGTTGCGCCTCGGTCTTGTTGCCGCCACGCTGAATCGTCTTCAACACAGCCGGATCAAGGCTCTGCACGCCAATCTCGAAATTCACATTCGGATTCAGCGAAGCCTCTTCCATAAACCGTTCCGTCAGCAGTTCCGGGCGAATCTGCAGCGTGACTTTTCCAGCGAAACCGACTTTGCGAATCAGCTTTAGGTACTGTTCCCCGTGGCCTTCGTAATCGTTGAAGAGCGGGTCCAGAACGTTCAGCTTTTTCACCCCGCGTTCCTTGAACAACTTGAGTTCGTCAAGATGACGCTCGTAATTATCGATGCGATACACCTTGCCCGAAAGCGTATCACGATGCTTACAGAAGGAACAGCGGAAAGAGCAACCGCGGCGAGTTTCGGCCCGCACGGTATCGACACCTCCGCCAAGGGAAATGACGCCCGAAAGATACGGAGATTCAAGTTCCCCGAACCTGGGCAAATCCATCACGCGGGCAACTCCCTGACTGATATAATGGCGTAAATTCGCGAATATCTTTTCGCCGTAGCTGAGCGTAAACATATTCGCGAACGGGAAACGCCTGCGAAGATCCTCTTCACTTCCAAAAATGGAGGCTCCCCCCAGCATAATGAAGATGTCCGGAATGCGTCGGCGAAGTTCCGCGCCAGCGAGCGCCACCATCTTCTCGCACCAGCCAAACACGCTGAACGCGACCACGTTGTACCCACCGATAAGCGCCCTGGTGACAACCTCGCTTGCCACGAGATTCCAGTCGATATCGAAATCGCTGTTCATCTTCTGAAAGCGATTCAAGTCGCTGGTGAACACGTCAAGCGTATCGCCTGCATTCGCAGGACTATTCCAGAACGCGCCGGCAAGGCAGCTGGCCCCGTAAGCCTCGCGAGGCTCGTTCTTGCGGCAGAAATTACTGCTCACAAGCAGCACGCGAAGCGGAGAGTAGATGAAGGAATTTTTCATGAGAGCCTCCATTATAGGTAGCTACGGAATCATATCCTACCCATTAAGGATGGAATTAATCCACATTTCATCAGAAGCATCAGCATCCGTGAAGAGGCCAAACATCTTCTTCATCGAGAATACAAGTTGGGTTGTTTCGCAGTCTTGTACCTTGTCTTCAGAAGAAAACTCTAACCAACTACACAAATCATCCATCGAGACTTCGGCAAGCCCCTTCAAAGGCATGCATCCAACATTATTAATCTGATAGATATTCCCGTTGGAAGACACTACCAAGGCGCGTTCTTTCGTAGAATTCCTGACCTGTACAGAGAGAGTCGTATCCATGATGTTATTACGGAGAAACGAGAAAAACTTGAAGTCAGAGGTCGTTTGCATTCCGTCATCATCCTGCCGTAAAATTTTCCACTGACAGTTCTTGAATCTTTGAAGAGAATCGGCCAAAATTTCGGTGTAGTTGTTTTCGTTCACTACCGTCCTGAATTTGACAATCAACTTCTCGTTAACCTGACGCAATGATTCAATCTTGCGAGAAAGACCTTCAAACGAAATATTCTGAGCAAGGACATCGCGATTCTTTTTCTCGATAAATTCGGGAACAAAGGAATCAACGGGTACCTCCACCTCAGTAATCAGGTGCGCCATAGGGCGCAGAATGCCAAGTTGCGAGTAATCAACCAATACCGAGATGCCAAAGCCGTTTTCTTTGGCGATTTTCGAAACCCTTAAAATCTCTTCCGGATCGAAAGTACCCCTTTTAGTGGGAATGCACAGACGAATATCGAAATCCTTGTAGTAATCTCGTATTTTCTTGGCAAATTGCACTGTGCGAACACTGTCACCAAAATTTTTTTCTTCGAAATAACAGAGCGAGAACCCCAAAGAATCTTTGGAATTATTTTGTGGAATTATTGCGATAGGAATGAACTTTGACATGTTAATCTCCTTTTGTTATTTTTGTTGTGGTTTAGGCGATGATGACGCCGGTTTGAATGAGGAATGCGCGGATATAGCGATTGTAATCCCTTCGGAAGTTCGCAAAAGCGCGCGGGTCACTTGGCGTGCATGGGACAATAAAGAACTTGGTCGCCCCATCAGCCAAATGCCGTAGAATCGGATGCTTCGAGTGTCGAGTAAGTTCCCAACGACCACTTTTCAGCATCGCGTTGCACATTTCATTGATTTTGGAATCATTTGAGATGTTTGACATGATAATACTCCTTAAGCCCATTCCTAGTGGGAAT
Organism: Fibrobacter sp. UWB5; assembly: GCF_002210295.1. Taxonomy (NCBI): domain Bacteria; kingdom Pseudomonadati; phylum Fibrobacterota; class Fibrobacteria; order Fibrobacterales; family Fibrobacteraceae; genus Fibrobacter; species Fibrobacter sp. UWB5. Next base: position 27,482 of record NZ_MWQH01000011.1, read on the forward strand.
GGATTTGTAGGTTGGTTTGAACGATTTTAGACAATACTCGTACAAGGCATTCAATGAAGAATGCCTAAGTAAAGTGCATTTGGGTTAGTGGCTTGTTACTCGTCTATGTCGTTAAGGATTTTCTTGAATATTTCGCGAAAGTTATCACGAGTCTTATCCGATAATGAATCCTTTATGCTTGGGATATGGTTCTTGAAGTAGTACGAGCCATACTTTAAGCATAACGAGTCCGTCACGAACAAAGTGCGGATTGAATGATCAGGAATGCTTTTCTTGTTGATAAATGAACTGTAGTTTCTGACAAGGACGTTCCTGCTGTTGGCGTCCTTTTGGCAGTAGTCCCCAATACGCTTGAAGGCCGTGTCGTTAGGAAGCAAAATGATAGAATTTTGCTTGTTTATTCTGCGAATTTCATCCATCAGCTTAGCGATGTCCTCGTCTTCATCCACTTTTCCGATAGGGAAGAAATATATGTCGTTTATACCTTCTATATCAAGAACTTTCTTGAAAGCAGTCAATATGTTGTATTCTTCCATGCTTTCAACGAAGACTACCTTTGAACCCGGCTTGATGATTTGGTAGTTCTCTATCGTGAGGGCTCTCTTGACATCAATGGTTGCTTTGGAGTGTTTAGACAACAGAGTGTATTCGTTATCTATAGAGGCTATCCCGTTTTCATCGCAAGATACAATTCTCAGTTCGTCCAAGTTATCAGGGCTGATTAGGAAAGGGCAATGTGTCGCGCAAAGAATCAAAACCTGATTGCGAATGGCGAAATCCTTGAGAAACGAACGTAGTTCCTTTTGGGCTGGTACGGACAAGTTGGTTGCCGGCTCATCCATGGTGATGATATCACCCGGTTTTAAGCTTCCATCGTACAGCAAACCAAAATACATATTGAAGAAGTAGATAAAGCCGGTAGCCTCGTTTTTAAGGACTACACGCTGGTTTCCCTTCCTAATTAGGAAATGGATTTCGTCTTTACTCAAATCTATTTCGAAACTGTACTTGCTCGGGGAATTGTATAGCTTGTTGAAATCGTTTGCAACCTTAGGTAATTTTTGGTTGATGTCTTCCTGCAGATCCTTTAGAATCCCGTAGCCATCCAAGTGCTTGTACGTCTGATAACGGTCTTCTACTATCGCTATGTCGTAGCTGAGTGCCTTGAAAAGTGCAGAAAAAAAACGACTGTTTGAAATATTAGTCCATCTTGATTCAAGATCCTTATCGGAAAAAGATTCCGACTTATACTCGAAGACTTTCCCTACGAGGTCGATGTTAAAACGTTCTTTGAAATTTGTACGATATTGGAAAAATTGATCATTCTCCGCAAAAAATCTTAGGTCATTGCCAATTTTATAATAGACCTCGTTAACAAAACGTTCATACATATCCTTGTGAGGATCATACATCGATGACTCTTGTCTGTGAGCGAAATCCATGTACTCCCTTATGACAGACCAAATACGTTCTTTAATACGGTCGATTTCTTGGGTTGACAACTTCAAGCTGCTCATAATTTGGCTTTGCACCTGTTTCAGGAATTCCTTATAAGCTTCGGAATTTGGGTATGCACAACCAGAAATGTCAATTTTGAAGTCCGCCGAGAGATCCTTGCAATGTGTGCGAATGACATCGTTCAGGATGTCATTTAAGCGAGTTTCTATGGGGCGCGAGTTAGTATATCTATTTTCGAGAAATGTATCTGCTTCTATTTGGCAAAAAGTGAAAAAATTGGAGAACAACCTGTCTTTCAAGTCTTTTTGCTTTACGCTTGTAGCCGAATTCTCAGCTTCCGGCGAGAACGAAAACACACCGCCGTTTTCCTTGGTGATTGAAAACTTTTGCTTATTGCTTGGTGAACCAGCGCAAATGCAGGACATCGTAATTCTTGGCCTTCTGCATTCGGTGTTCCAAGATATTATCGTATAGTCCTTGTCAATGAATCGGTTGTCTGTAGTCCACGCGAAGTGATTGACTGCATCGAGGGCGTTCGACTTGCCGGCTCCGTTTTCACCAATCAACAAAACTAGGCCACCAGCCTTGCCAGGTTCAAAATTACGGTCGAGAATGAGAGTCTCTGAACTTGGCTTGAAGCCATCGCCGTCTTTTGCCAATCCAAAATTACGGAAGGCCTCCATGCTTAGGGTTCGTTCTATCACGTTTAATTCTCCTTGCAGTTGTCGATGATGTTCCTGATGTCATCGTACGGCTTGATAAATTCGATTTCCGCATCGCTCAGGCGTCGGTTGCGGAGTAGGGGGTAAACTTTCAGAAGGTACTCCAAAATGCTGTCGAAATCCGTAGTTGATACAGCCAGCTGGATAAATTCGGCTTTGGGAGATTCGGGGTATTCTGCTAGATACTTCATTACTGGCGAAAGTGCGGTGTTTGCCGCATTGTCGATTCGTTCCATATTGTCGGTAATATCGGACAGTATAAACGCGATGACATTTTTTTTGCCAGCGGATGGGTTGTTAGTTACGTAGTCAAAAATCTTGAGGACCTTTTGGCTGATTAATTTTTTTTCTCCTTTGTCGTAGGCGTCCATAAAGTTGTATATGGTGGTCCTTGACATGTGTAGGTAATCGGATAAATCCGTTATTTTGAGTTCCATTGATTTAAAACGTTCGCGAATCATGTCCATAACATACATTTTTGAACATAATTTGTCAAGTAAAAAGTTAAAATCGAACAAAAAATGTTCAAAAACCAACGAAATTGGAAAAACGGACAAAAATAAATAAAAAATAGTTGGAAAAACGGATAAAATTAGTTATTTTAAGGTTGGATAAACGGGAAAACCTATGATTCAACGCAAAATAGACAACTATTTGGTCGATTTCTATGCCAAGCATAGGAAGGCGCTGCTTGTTACGGGAGCAAGGCAAATTGGCAAGACGAGCTCAATTCGCGAATTCGGTAAAAAGCATTTCAAGCACTTTGTTGAAATCAATTTCCTGGAATCGCCAGCCGCTAAGGCGATCTTTGAGGGAGCCGACACCTCCGACATTCTACTCCGTCTGTCGGCATACACCAAAACGAAGTTGGTCAAAAACGAAACCCTGATTTTCCTAGACGAAATTCAGGAATGTCCGAATGCGGTAACGGCGATCAAGTTCCTTGTCGAGGAAGGCTCTTACCGTTACATCATGAGCGGTTCACTTCTTGGAGTGGAACTCAAAGATATCCGTTCCCTTCCGGTCGGATTTTTAAGCATCAAGGAAATGTTCCCTCTAGACCTGGAGGAATTTGCGAATGCGGTAGGCGTGCAGCCGGAAGTCCTGAAATCTATCCACTCTGCTTTCGCAAATAAAACCGAAGTTGATGCGCTTGTCCATGAAAAAATGATGGCAATCTTTCGCCTGTATATGGTTATCGGCGGAATGCCCGCAGCAGTCGCGGAGTATCTGGAATCAAACAACATCCAGAATGTCGTAGAAATTCAGCAAAGCATTATTGAGTTATACAAGAAGGATATTGCCAAATACGACCCCAAGAACAAGTTGTATCTGAACGAAATCTTCGACTTGATTCCGCCGGAACTGAACAACCAGAACAAGAGATTTATCCTGAAAAAACTGAACGAGAATCTCAAATTCTCGCATTACGAAAATTCCTTTATCTGGTTAAAAGAAGCAGGCGTGGCGATCCCTGTTTATAATGTAGATGAACCCAAAATACCCCTGTTACTTTCGCGTTCGCGGAACCTGTTCAAGTTGTTCCTGAACGATGTCGGATTGCTCACCTGCCAATATGCAAACGGAATCCAGCTGAAAATTTTGAACGGCGACTCCGATATCAATTTCGGCTCTGTTTATGAAAATGTCGCCGCGACCGAACTCCGGGCGCACGGCTTTGACCTTTATTATTTCAACAGCAAAAAGCAGGGCGAACTGGATTTTGTCATTGAGCAGAACGGGAACGTTCTCCCCATAGAAATCAAGTCGGGCAAAGATTACAAGCGACACAACGCCCTGAAGAATGTCATGGAGACACCCAACTATGCAATTAAGCAGGCAGTGGTGTTTTGCAATGACAACATCCGTACGAAAGACAGCATTTTATATTGCCCGATTTACATGCTCATGTTCTTGAGCAACGAAAAGATTGTTTTGGGAACGTATAAGCTTGATTTAAACGGCTTAGAGTCGCGTGTATAGATTTCACTTCACGCACCTAACAGACCGCGCTTCGTCTTTGCCGAAGGCGCTGAGCTTGGCGGCCTTGATGCTGAAATCTAATAGCATGTAATAAGCGAGGCCATCAGGGGTTTCAACGGCGCTCCAGATATGCGCATAGCCGCCGATGCCGTCGAACTTGCCGCGCGTACCATTTCCGGCGAGGCGGTAGCCTGCGGGCAAAGCATTAAAGCCGTAATCGTCCGAGCCGTTCCCTTTCTTAAACCAGCCGCTTGTCGATTTGAGCGCATAGCCGGCAACCTCTGCGCCGCCAACACTTGCAATCAGTTTTTCAAAGTCAGCGCTGTCGGGCAAGTGCCAGCCTTCGGGGCACACGGTGCGGGCCATGTCCCATGTGTAGAGCCGTCCGTACTTGGAGCATTTTCGGTCGTCACCTTCGGGGCATGCGCTTCCCTGGACTTCGTAATCCATATTCTCGGCCATCCAGGTCTGCGAACCGATTTGCACAATCGCATACGACTTGCCGTCGCGCGGATCGGTAAACGATTCGGAGCAGGCCGCCAGAATAATTGCCGCGAGAACGGAAAACAGCGAAAATCTTGTTATCAAGCGCATCATTCCTTCATGCACCTAAGGCTAAACATTCCATACAACGGACAAAGGCCAAGACTTACATAGTCATAAATTCCCCAACCTTCCCAGCAAGACATATATCTCAAATCTCTTGAAGACGTCCAATAGTGAGCGCCCCAACGTTCCACAGAAAACTCCCACGAACCAGCATCATCACGCTCCGCGCCGCCAGAGGGCAACATGGTAAATCCAGACTCATTCGTAAAAATCCTGCGAGCGATAGCCCTGTTTTCATTCATTACATACCACTTGTGCGGGCTCAAAAGATACGTCGCTACATGGAACACCTTGTCGGTCGTATCCCTTTTATATTCGCGGCTAAGGTAGCGTCCCAGTTCAACATAGTCCGAATCCGTCGGCACGTGGTACCCTGCGGGGCAAATTCCCCTCACATGTTTCTTGTCGTCAATGTAATCTGCCGACAAGTCACATTCCGAAGAATCCTGGGGGCATTCTTCCAAGGTCTTGCCAACCGCCACATGCCACGGATAAAGTCTTCCGTGCACAGCGCAATTTGCGGAATCGTTGTATAGGCAGTAGCTGGAATCGGCGGCGTAGTTCAGGTTCTGCGCCATCCAAACCTGGTTACCCAATTTCAAGGTGCGGTACACGTGATTGTCGCGCTCGTCAAGCAGTTCGCCGTATTCCACATCCGGATTCAACAGACCCACATATTGGCAATCGTACTTTGAACAATCATACTTTTTGGAAGGAATCTTTGCAGGCACAAAGAGATCAGACAACGTGTAATCCGAAACGGAATCCCTTCCGATATACAGCTTCGTCAATTCTACGATATTGACATTCTGGTATTCATCTTCCACCTTCACGCGAATCTGATAATAATCCGTATCGCCCAAGCGAAGGTCAATAAGAGTCGTATCCAATGTATTCAGCAGGTAATTGGTCGTATCGTTTTTCAAGACGACAGAATCAGAATAAATCGTCTTGTATTCATCCGAATCATATTCGGCGGCTTCCAGATAAACCTTCGCAAACCTTTCTGCACCGTACACGGGCTGCACCAAGTCGAAAGACACCTTGAACTGGGTCATGTATTTGTCGCTGGCCCTATAAATCGAGGCCGCATAATCCTTCGGCATGTTCGCAATTGCAGGGGCATTGCGGCCAATCACGAAAGACGTATCGCTGACTGCTCCAAGAAGCCCCTTTCGAACATTCAGGTTTTCATCGAAGGCCCAAGCCAATTTTTGATCCGTCGTACTGTCTTCCGTATCGTTCCTCAGCAATTTCAGGTACATGCTCGTATCAGGCGCCACAATACCGGAAACCGCCATAAAGCGCAAGGAGTACCGGCCTTCAGGCAACACGTTCCAAAGCGAATCCATGGAATACGAAAGCAACGGCGTAAACCTATCGGGCTTGTAGAATTGCCTTACAGTATCGCCCTTAGAGTCCGTCATTATCATCTTGTAGATATGCTCTTCAAAACGGCAACCTTCGCACAGTATCTCTACGTTCTTGTGTTCTTCGGTCATGTCAAAATCCCAAACAAGATCGTCAAACCTGCGAATCAGCAAAAACACGACATCGTAAGACTTGCCGTAAAATTCCAGCACTACCTTGTAATAGCCATCTACCAGTTTAGACTTTTTATCCAGTTCTGTCAGATTGTAGCTCAGGTGCCATTTACGCGAATTAGCCGTATCCTGCACCACCTTCACTTTAACCGAGCCGACTTTCTTGTACGATTCAGTAGCGCCGATCATTTTGTATTTACTTTTAGCGGCTTCATCGTAATACAAGGTCGCCGAATCAACCTCGACTTCCTTGTCACAGCTAATGGTATTGACGCTTGCCGTAAAATCAAAATCAAGATCCGCGATATAGGAATCGTTCAAGGGCCAAACCAAGTTCAACACGGGCGGCACACTACAGCGTGTCTCGTAAACCGGCTCACTGCTACTTGACTCGGCTTCGCTGCTGCTCGATTCCTCCGGTGCGCTGGAGCTGTTGTCGTCTCCGCATGCGCACAAGCCAACACAAAATGCAATGGCTAACATGCAATCGAGTAAAATGGAATGAAATTTCATATTTCCCCCTAACACTATTAGTTTGTATTACAATATAACAAAACACCCCCGACTGTTAAGTCGGGGGCGGCAATGGTTCGCGGGGTTCACCCCGCCATTTTTATTTTACGAAGGCGCCGTAGATGGCCTTGATAGCCTTCTCGGTATCGGCTTCGTCAACACCGGTGATGATGTTGATCTGCGAAGAACCCTGGTCAATAATGCGGACGTTCACCTTGTTGTCTGCGAGAGCCGTGAAGAGCTTTGCAGCCACACCGATCTTGTTCGTCATGCCGTGACCCACGGTAGCGATGAGTGCGATACCCGGGAACACCTTGATACGGTCGGGGCGCATCTGCTGCGTGATGTCTTCGAGAACCACGTCCTGCACGGCGTCGAGAGCCTTGCTATCTACCACGATGCTCATGGAGTCGATAGCGCTCGGGCACAGTTCGTAGGAGAGGCCTTCGCTTTCGAGCACGGCGAGCACGCGGCGGCCGAAACCGACTTCCTTGTTCATCATGGACTTTTCGATGTAGATCATCGAGAAGCCCTTACGGCCGGCAACACCCGTAATCGGGAGCTTTGCTTCTTCCGGAGTGGGGCCGATGATGGTACCCGGATCCTGCGGGCGGTTCGTGTTGCGGATGTTGATAGGAATCTTCTTGGCGCGGCACGGAGCGATGGATTCGTCGTGGAGCACAGAAGCGCCGGAGTAAGCGAGTTCACGGATTTCGCGGTAGCTCACGTATTCGATCGGCAGCGGATTTTCGACGATGCGCGGGTCAGCCATGAGCATGCCCGAAACGTCGGTCCAGTTTTCGTACTTGGCAGCATCGATGCCGTTGGCAAGGATAGCGCCCGTGATGTCGGAGCCGCCACGGCTGAAGGTCTTGACTTCGCCACGGAGGTTGCTACCATAGAAGCCCGGCAGCACGTAAAGCTGGTTTTCGTCGGACAAGGTCTTCGCGATGTCTTCGTAAGTCTTCGGCGTAATGCGATACTTGTCGTCGAAGGTGATCAGCGGGAAGGTGTCCACGAAGTTTGCACCCAGGTACTTGGCCATGAGACGGGCGCAAAGGAATTCGCCGCGGCTCACCAAGAAGTCGGTGCTGATGGTTTCAGGATGGTTCTTGAGCTTGTCTTCGAGGCTGTCGAGATCTTCGGAAAGCTTGTCGCCGAGGCCCAGGTCCTTGCAGATTTCGTCGTAGCGCTGGCGGATCAGGTTCCACGGGGTCGAAAAGTCGAGACCCTTGCTAGCGAGGTCGTAGGTGCTGTAGAGGAGGTCGGTAAGCTTGGTTTCCTTAGGATTGCGCTTGCCGGGGGCGGAAACGACGATGACCTTACGGTTCTTGTCGGATTCAACGATGGCCTTGATCTTCTTGAACTGGCCTGCATCGGCGACAGAGCTGCCACCGAACTTACATACGATTCTTTGACTCATTTTTTCCTTTTGGGCCACCAAACCTCTCAGCTTCGAGCGCAATCGCTTTCCTCGCGACCGTCGTGCCCAAGCCTACCCATCTGGCCAGCCACTTGGTTTATTTGTCTATGTCTGCGGTAGGAAATCCACCGCGCGGGGGAAAGATAAAAAAATTGCCCCTTTGTTTCAAGGGGGGAGGCCTCCCCCCTCGGTGGCACGTTGTTGCCACCTACCCCCTCTGCGGGAGCACCCGCAACGCCCCATCGCATGTAAAAAAACGCCCGCAATTGTAAATTATTCGCACTTTTGGTATTCAGAGCCTCGAAAAAAGCGTGTATAGTATAGAGGCTCTATGAACAGACACGAATCCATGTTACGTATTGCGGCAAGCTCCGACATCTCGGTGCTACTGCTTGGGGAATCGGGCAGCGGCAAAGAAGTCGCCGCCCGCTTTGTCCACGCTCACAGCAAGCGGGCGGGCGGGCCCTTTATCGCCCTCAATTGCGGGGCGATTGCCAAGGGACTCACCGAAAGCATTCTGGAAGGCCACCGCAAGGGGGCTTTCACCGGCGCCTCCGAGGAGCGCCTGGGAGTGGTGCGCTCGGCGGACCACGGCACACTTTTCTTGGATGAAATCGGCGAGATGCCGTTCGAAACCCAGTGCAAGCTGTTGCGTATACTGCAGGAGCGCGCCGTCATGCCGCTCGGCAGTTGCGACCCCCTGCCGGTAGACTTTCGGCTGGTCTGCGCCACCAACCGAGACTTACGCGCCGAAGTGCATGCAGGCCGGTTCCGCGAAGACCTTTACTTCAGACTGAACGTGTTTCCCGTAAAAATCCCGCCACTCCGCGAACGCGAAGACTTCGCGGCCATCGCCCAAGAAATCTGGAAAGAAATCGCCGATCACAATCCGCTTAATGCAAACGAGATTGCATCGCTTTCAAAACGCAAATGGCCCGGGAACGTACGCCAGCTCAAGAACGTACTGCAGCGCTATTCGCTTTTAAAGCCCTACGATATCACCCTGCCCAAGCTACTCGACGAAGAATTCTTCGACCCGACATCAAGCAACATTGCCGAGCCAAGCAGGCTTTATAACATCAAATCCAGGCGCATCACCGAAACGCCCGAATGGAAATTAATTTGTTCAGAACTTTCCAAGAACAGCGGCAACAGGAGCATCACCGCACAAAAACTAGGTATCAGCCGCGGCTGCCTAAATTACCATATTAAGAAACACCAGAGCTAAAAAGAACTTAGTTGGCAGAACTTAGAACTTAGTGATTAACTAGAATCGAATGCCAAGCGTCAAGTAGTGGTAGCCACCATCAAACGCTTTTTTGGGGCTGTAGGCGTAATCGAAATGCGCCATACCGATAGCAACGCCAAGGCCGGCACTGATACCGTCTTCGGTATCGGGGCGCGCCGCGTAGCCCATACGGAACGCGAGCAAGTCAGCGTAAGTCAGTTCGCCACCGAATCGCCATTCGGGGTCCTGCATATCGGCGCGGCGGTAAGCGTCGGCAGACACATGCAAGTTCCAATTGCTCTGCAAGTCAAAGAACTTTGCAATCGGCAAAATGCCCGTAATGCCTGCCTGCAATGCCATCGGGGCAGTTTCATCTTCGCCGTCGTAGTCGCTCATGTAGCCAAAGTTCGTAAGGGTCGCGCCAAAGGCAAAGTATTCATTCACATGGTAGGCGCCACCCACATCGCCAAGGAACGCAATCGCCGATTCGTCATCAATCGTCTGCACACTCAAACGCGCCGACGTTGCCCAGTTAAAAACCTTGCTGCGGTTACCGAGGCCCGCCGAGAGCGACCAGGCGTAGGCACCGTATTCCGACGTCTTGAAACCTTCTTCGTCGCGGCCCTCGATGCCATCGTAACCCAAGAATTCAAAACCTGCCGACGCCGTGAGCGGGAATTTCCAGAATTCGAACGGGAGCGCCAAATACGCCGTCGTAAAATCGTCGGCCGTCATTTCCGGGAAAATGACATGGTTAATGCCCGCCTCGGCCTCTTGAACCGCGGACATAGCCAGCGGGTTACGCGAAATTTCAGAAGCATTCGCCGCATCGGCAACACCCGCGCCCGAAAGGCCGGCAGTCCTAGCCGACGCATGCATCGAAAGGAACTTCATCGATACCCCGCCCGCATCTACGTTCCAATGCTCCCCGGCAAACACAAGGGAACATGCAACAAGACTTATAGCGAGGATCTTCTTATTCATGCCCTATAAGATACAAAATTTCGGATTTATTCTTCTAGCCGGTTATAGCGATTCACTGCAGAACTATAGCTCGCATGAGACACAGCCATCATTGTAGCCCCAAACGGAATGGCAACAATGCCTCCCATCATCAGAAAATGGCCATAATTCTTGTCATTCACCATGGCTACACCACCCGTCGCAATCAAGGCTGCTGAGGCGACCGCCAAAAATACTCCCGCTGCATTCATCTTCTTGCTCGTCTGCAATTGCGATTTAGCCTTTTCGCGCTCCATCAAGGCCTCTTGAATATCACGGCCCACGTTATAGCTATCCACCTTCATGTTCTGCACTTCGTAATATTCAAAGAATGACAGCCATAAAAGCGGGGCCATGGCAGCGCTACTTACCAAAACGTACTTTCCGCCTTTCTGCGACGCACTTAAGCTTCCGGTAATCAAAGAAAGCAGTTCAAGCGTCACCATCGATATGCCAGAATATTTCCAGAACTTGCCTTTAAAGCGATAGGAATCGTACCACTCTTCGCCATCAAACAAAGGTTCGATTTCATCAATAGAGGCCTTCTTGCCATCCAGCGTATAGTCCCAACCCACGCCAAGTAAAACCAAAGGCGAACCAAACTCATACGCCATTATATGACGGTCACTGGTATCTTTTGCAGCAGGCAACACCTGCGCATACACCGCACACGGAATCAAGACAAGGAACAATACTTTTATCAGGGATTTTATCACCACCCAAATCTAACAAATTAACAATCTTGTGTAAAGTAAAAAAATAGTCCCGCGAAAACATCGCAGGACTATTCAAATCACGTTGTTTCCGGCTTATTGCACATCGCAACCGGCGCTCGGGTTGACCCAACCGTCTTCCGGAGGAGCCTCGCCCGCCTTCCAGCAATGGAGCGTATCGAGCACGTCGCCTTCCTTGAAAGTGGACCAGTCCGTCACCTTCTTATAGTTGTTTTCCAGCGAGGTGTTGTATCGGCTCATGTAATGGTCAATCAAGTACTGCGGGCATTCCACTTCTTCGATGTAGTAAGTCGGATTGTCTGCTGCCATGTACCAGTCGGCAAACCAGTGGCAACCGCGCAAGAGATTCGGGAGGCCGGCATCAGCAAAAGCGGCGTCGCACATATCCTTGACACAAGTCTGATAACATTCCAAGGAACCTTCGGTACCGCAGTTGACGTTTTTCTGGCATTCGGTCAAGAATCCGCCAAAGCCTGCGCCCCAGTTAAAGTCGCTGCCCTTGTTCACCTGAGTAGAGAGAGCGTCAAAGGCGCCCACGCCACCGCCCGGAACCATCAAGTCAAACTGACCTGCCGGAAGATCCGGATTACCGCCTGCCACATCCATACCGATGTTAGAGGCCATCACCACCAGATGCTTACCCTTAAGTGCCTTATGAGTCGCCTTGGGCGGGTTCATCTCGAACTCATCCTTAAAGTGACCATCATACTGCAAGTGATAGCACTTGCCGCACTTGCTATCGGCAGTGCCTGCAACGTATGCATAGGCAAGAGTGTCGTTCACGGCAATCGGCGCCATGTCGGTGCAGGTGAACACGCCCTTTTCCTTTTCGTCACCGCAAGCGCTTCTGGTCCCGTTGTAACCGAACCAGGACTTCGTTACGTCACCCAAGGTAAAGGTGGGAACTTCGACATCGTGGATGTTGCAGTTACGCGCAGTGCCAAAGTCGGCAAGGAACGCCTCGTTGGAAGAAGTATCTGCACGGGTTTTATCGTTAGAGCTTTCCTTAAGCCAGGAACAATGCGGCTTACAGGCGTCCCAGTAGCGAGTGTTCCAGCCACGTTTTGCCGTAGCGCTAATGTCCTTGGTGTATTCGGCCGGAGGCGCACCGTAAGATTCAAGAGTCGGGAACCCGTCGGGGCCCAGTTCCGGATCCGTATTCACGGAGCCGCTGCTTGCAACAGGGTCAGCGCCCGCACTCGACGTCGGATCGGTAATGCCCGCAGAAGATGTCGGGTTAGTCGGATCGGTAACGCCCGCGCTAGAAGTCGGATTCTGACCATTGTCAGTTGCCGAAGAAAGCGGAGTGCCGTCTGCAGCGGTATTGGCCTGACAGAACTGCTTTACAGCCATGTTCATGTCAATCCAGATATCCTTCTCTCCGTTGATAATTTCGTAGACATGTCCGATTTTGAATCCGTTCTTCTCTTCTTCGTAGTAGTAGTAAGAAGAAACTTTTCCGTCGGAATCATAGACAATGCCTCGATCCGTTCCAGAGGTTGCCTGGTCAATGACCAAGTAATCGCCACCACCGATATCTTCGATCCAACCCGGAGCAACCACCTTGTATTTTGCACAGGGGTCGTTCGCGTTGTTCTTATTGGAATCGCCAGGCGTCTGGGCGGAATTACTCGAAAGATCCGTACCATTGCCCGGGCTCGGCTGCGACGAATTGCTGGAATCGTCACCGCAAGCGCAAATCATGGCAACCGCGCCTGCAGCAAGCATGGACTTAAACAGTTTACGATTCATAAAACCTCTTACGGGGCGACTAGTAAGACTTGGCCTTGTCAGCAGCTAGCTGATCCGGGTCGCAGTATTGTCCCTGTGCATCGGGAGTTCTGGAGCAGGCATCCGTGGTAATGAATTGTCCATCCCCTTTATAGTTGTCCCACTTGTCAGAGTAAAGGACATTGGTTTCAAGTTCCAGGCTGAGAGTCGTACGGTACTTATCCACCAAATACTGGGGGCATTCCACTTCTTCCCAAACAAAGGAAGGATTGTCCGCGGCCTCGAAGAATGTGGCAAGCCACTTGCAACCACGATTCAGGTGAGGCCATACAGTGGAGTCAAATACGGCCTCGCACTTTTCAATCACACATTCCTGGTATTGTTCCTTGGTCACTTGCCAGTAACCCAGTTTCTGCATGCAATAGCTCAAGACACCACCATTGTTGCTACCGAGGTCTTCCGGAGACTTGCCAATCTGCGTAGAGAGTGCGTTAAAGATACCAACACCACCACCAGGAACAAGCAGGTCGAACTGGGTGCTACTAGCATCAACATCATGACCGATATTGGAAGCCATGACGATCATATGCTTGCCCTTAAGTGCTAAGTGCGTGTCCTTTACATCCGGGCCACCATTTCCCATATTGCTGGTGCTGCCATCATACTGCAAGTGATAGCACTTACCGCAACCCTGGTTGCTGGGGCCAGCCACAAAGCCATAGGACAAAGTATCGTTCACCTTAATGGGAGCCATATCGGTACAAGTGAAGGAACCGCCAGCGCCAACTTCACAGGAGCTGGGCACACCTTCCATGCCCCACCAATAACGCTCCAGGCCCTTGCTCAATGTGAACGTGGGAATTTCAACGTCATGGATGTTGCAGTTCCTTACCGTGTAACCCGCAGCTGCATACGCGGCCTGACTGGAGGTATCCACATTATCCATCCAACTGCAGTGGGGCTTGCAGGAATCCCAATAGCGAGAGTTCCATCCCTTTTGGGTCGTGCCTGCCGCCAGGAGGTTCTTATAAGATGCAACAGGATACTTCTTGATGTCTTCTTCGGGGTTGCCGCTCGGCTTGACAGGTTCCACGCTGCTGGAGCTGGTTTCTACAGGTTCGGTGCCTGCGCTAGAAGTCGGGTCGGTCGGATCCGTGACACCTGCAGAAGATGTCGGATCCGTCGGATCGGTCGGGTCCGTAACGCCCGCAGAAGACGTCGGGTTCGTCGGATCGGTCGGGTCCGTGACGCCTGCAGAAGATGTCGGGTTTGTCGGATCGGTCGTCACAGACGAAGAACTAAACTTTTCGATGACGCCCGTTTGCGGGTCAACAGCCGCATTTGCCGGGCACATGGTAAGGTCGGCCAAGTTGACATTCTGCGCAAGAGGAGCGCCGTTCAAATCCATCACGATACCGGCATCAAAGTAGCCAATTGCATTGCCGGCAAGATCGGTCACGTTACCGTCGGCATAAATGACCCAGTTGTTCAAAAGCCATGCATCGGCAGTTACGACAGCCTTCGCGCAGCCGTTATCGGCAATCGGGGTTGCAGGATTGCTCGAAGCGGAATCGTCGCCGCAAGCGCAAATCATGGCGACCGCACCGGCCGCAATCATGGACTTGAATAATTTACGTTTCATACATCCTCTTATTGTTTTTCAATTCTAAAAATAAATTCTGTTGCCCGATTTTCAAAGCAAAATCAAATTACTAAATCATTATATGTTCCCGAAATGTGCACAAAGCCCCGAAATATGAGAACTGCGTCACGCAAAATTACTCGGGGCTTTGACGACTATTCCGAGCAGGTTGTATTTTAACCTGCCCTTCATAGTCGCATACCGCAAAAAAAAGACTTGCAGCGAATGCAAGCCTTTTAAATTCTCTTGTTACGAGAGGATTAGTCGCGGAACTTCACCTGCTTGGTGCCCTTCACGACTTCGCCGATCTGCACCCACTTTTCGCCCTTGGCTTCAAGGTGAGCGGTGACTTCGGCCTTGTCAGCCGGGTCGATGAAGATGAGCATGCCCATACCCATGTTGAAGGTAGAGTACATTTCGTCCTTTTCGACAGAGCCGGCCTGCTGGATGAGCTTGAAGATCATCGGAGGATCCCACGTGGTGCGGTCGATAATCACGTCGACATCGTCCGGCAAGATACGCGGAATGTTGCCCTGGTAGCCAGAACCCGTGATGTGTGCGAGGCCCTGAATAATCTTCTTGTTGCAAAGATCGATGAGGCTCGGATAGTAGCTGCGGTGCGGCACGGCGAGAGCTTCGCCGATGGACTTGTCCATGCCGTCGACCATGGTGTCGACCTTGTAGCCGGCCACGTCGAAGAGCACCTTACGGGCCAAGGAATAACCATTGGTATGAAGACCGGTAGAAGGCAGACCGAGAATGATGGTACCCGGCTTGATCTTCTTGCCATCGATGATGTTTTCGCGTTCCACGACACCCACGATGGTGCCGGAAATATCGTAGTCGCCCGGACCGTAGAAGCCCGGCATTTCAGCAGTTTCACCGCCGATCAACACGAGGTCGTTTTCGCGACAAGCCTTGGCCATACCGGCAACGAGCTTGTCCATGACACCCGGTTCCAAACGGCCGGTAGCCACGTAGTCCAAGAAGAACAGCGGACGTGCGCCCTGCACCAGAATGTCGTCGCAGCAGTGGTTCACGATATCCTGACCCGGAAGTTCGTGCGTACCCATTTCGATGTCGACCTTGAGCTTGGTGCCCACGCCGTCCACGGAGCTCACGAGCACGGGATCCTTCATGCCGAGGTGGTTCAGCGTAAAGAGGCCGCCGAAGTTACCCACGTCGCCCAAAACGCCCTGGTTGAATGTAGTACGTACGGATTTCTTGACACCGACCATTGCTTCGTCGGCACGTGCCAAGGACACTCCTGCGTCTGCGTAGTTCATCTTTTATCCTTTGCCCTAGCGGGCATCTTTTCGCCCTTAACGGGCATTTTGTTTTTCATCAATATTTCTGAGCGCATCCAGAATCAGGCTCGTGGTGTCGGACATCTGGTTGATGTTCACGATGTCAGGCATCAGGTGGGTGTCGAGCTTGAACAACGTCTCGTCGCCCCAGGAGAGCATTTTTTCGAGAGCGTCTGGGCCTGCCAGTTTGCCACACTTGGCACAGCAGATTCGGCCGTCCTGGAATGCGATAAAGCCCTTTTCGCCATTGCATTCGAACATGACCGTTCCCGTAACGCGGCTCTTTTCCAGAGTTTGCGCAAAATCGATAAAGGGGAGCACCTTTGCAGAAGCAAGGAGCGAAAGTCTTTCGAATTCGTCGAATGCCTTGTTCTTTGCACGCAGGCGGTCGGCGACCACCTTGTAAAGGTACACCATGATGTTCGGGTTCTTGTCCAAAAACTTCACGAACTCGTCGCTGGGAATATGGAGCACCGTAGCGCCATCTTCGCCTGCAACCACCGTATTGCTCGTGGGTTCGTTACAAATGATGGACATTTCGCCAAAGCACGCGCCCATTTCGAGCTGGGCAAGCGTATTGTAGTGGCCGTCGGCCAAAAGTTCGCCACAAATAAAAGCGCGACCGCTCTGCAACACGCAGAACGAATCCCCGACCGAACCACCGTTGATAATGATTTCCCCCGGCTCGTACTCGCGGATCTGCGCATTCAAGAGCAAATAGTCTGCACAGTCCCTGGGCACCTGCTGCAAAAAAGGTGTCCCAAGTTCATAGTTGGCTGCAATCCAGTCACCAATACCAGTATGAGTCTTCATGGTCTAAAAGATAAAAATATTATGGTACCAGTCAAAACCCTTTCGGGTAGAATCAGCCCCATTTGTAGAGTTTTGTATACATAGACGCAAATTCGTAAGAATTTCGGCAGGGTACGCGACTGCAGACTCGAAGAAATCGTTCCCGCCGCCGGCGCCCTTGACCGCGTCGTTCTGGTACACGCGTTTTTCCTTGAACGCCTTGATGAACTTGACGCGGGGTTCGGCCATCAGCAAGTCATCAACAGTCGCGAACATTCCCGGATTCACCCACACGTCGGCGCTGTCCGCCACCTGCAAGATTTCCTCGAGGCTGAACTGCAGATCTTGATTCGTGTCCGCGGCCCACAGGTAGCAACCGCCCGCATCCTTGATGAGACGCGCAGTAAAGCTGTTGCCGCCCGGCGCATGCCATACGCCGCCGTAGCTCATACCTACAAGAACGCGAGGGCAAGAATTAGTTGGCAGATGGTAGTCGGCAGCTGGCAGAGAATCAGCAACGTCATTGCGAACATCGCGAAGCAATCCATCTCTGACGTCTAAATAATCTTTCTTACTTTGTTCAAAAATCGAATCCGCAAGCGCCTCGACACCGAACAGGCGCCCGAACAGCTTGATCCACTCGGCCTTCGCGAGCGGGCTCCGTTCCTGCCATTCCGACGTAAGCATCAGCGAAAGCCCGATGGCGCCAATGCGCTCGTAGTCGTCCATGCCGCCGCCAGTCGCAAAGTCGAACACCAGGTCGGGCTTTGTCGCCATCAGCTTCTCGAGCGAAAGCGTAGGCCCGTTACCGACCTCGGCCACTTCGCCCGCGGCGACGCGCGCATAAAGAACGCTATCGACCAGGTAGCGCCCCTCGCCCACCGCCACGATGCGGTCGCGCAGCCCGAGGCGCAGCATGTAGCCCACCTGCGACGACGAAAGCGCCACCACGCGCTTAAGCGGCTCGCCCAGCTTGAATCGCTTGATCAAGGTATCGCGGCCCACGATCGAGCGGATTTCGGCGTAATCTTCGCCGCAAAGCTTGCCGATTTTCAGGTTTTCGCTAAATTCCAGCGACGGAAGTTCGCCACAATCGGCCGTTTTCCCGCCGCCTTCGGCCTCGTTTTTGCAGCCCGACAGCCCAAAGGCCGAAAATGCCATAAAAAGCCCGAAGGCAGCGCTTGCGACCATTTTTCCACAAAAATTCAACATCCTAGCTCCTAAAAAAGCACGTAAATCGTTGATTTTTAACGTCTTATGAAAATTTCCGATGCAATTTTCCTAAACATAATGTATTTTATAGCCTAGATATTAGCAATGGAATCTTTTATGAAAACAAAGATAGCCTCTTTTTTGAGCATTGTTGCTCTCAGCTTGCTCACCCTCGCAACCGGCTCGTTTGCCGAAGAAGAAGAAGGGTTTTACGAAAAGGACCACGTCCGTGGGTTCATTTCTATTGGCGCCGACTACCGCGGCATGCGCAAGGAATTCCAGCGCTACGTGAACAATACGGCCTTCCAGAACTTCGGTCACCGCGTCAAGTACGCCGTCCCCGATAGCACAGGCAATGTCGATACAGTCCAAACGACTTCGTACGGCGCATTCAGATACGACAAGTTCGATGACTGGTACCTGGGACTCCACGTAAACGTAGGTGCCCAGTACAAGCAGTTCATGACCTGGATCGACTTCAACTTCATGCCCTCCCAGGTGTCCGAACGCAAGGCCGACTGGTATACCGCAGATATTCCCGCAACCGCACTGCCCGAAGGTTCATACGCCGTCACAGACGATTATTTCCCGCTTTACGACGTCGAATGGTTCGCTTACGGCGCCGACTGGATGTTCGCATGGAAGCTCTTCGGCGAAAATGCGCCGATCAACCTGATTCCGGCAATCGGCTTCGGTTTCAACCTCATCAACTTCCACTTCGCCTCCCACTTCGACCATTACGAAAAGGGCAACGAAGACCACGTGGAAACCGTCCGCGACCGTTTCTACAGCACGTTCGCAACGACGGTCAACTCCGAACTTGAACTCCGCATCGAACTCGGTCGTTTGGCTCTGGGCGGCTACATCGGTTACCGTTTCATCCGCTATAACGACCTCGACGTCGAAGGCTTTACCATTCAGTACGGCGCAGTCCCGAACGGCACGGACAACGTCGGCGATACCTACTACCTCGGTCTTCGCCTGACGTGGTACTTCCTTTCTCAATGGGAAAAGAAACAAGCGGATAAATTGTAATAAAGGCTTTTTGCTAAAATCGCCCCGCACAAAGCGGGGCTTTTTTGTATTTAATTAAGGCGGCGAGGCGCGTGAGGATCGCGCCCCACCGCCACCTTCGGTCGAGGATTACGCCCTTTGCTGAACGCGTGCTCGCGCTTGAAGAAAAACCCGCAGGGGGCATCGCCGTTCGGATTGGAATCCAGAATTTTTTCCATGGCCACGTAATGGGCGCAGGTGCGCCTCAAGCACGAATCCGTTTTCCAGCGGACCATGTATTTCGCCTTCGGGTAAATGAATTCCCAACCCAGCACCAGTGTAGGAACCCCAAGCAACCGCAACCTGTCGGGGAGTGGCGCGTACTCGCCCTGTGTAGATAAAAGCACCACGGCATCGAGCTTGCGGTACATGGCAAACAGCAGCGCATCTTCCATGAGCAACATGTTCGGGCCCACGCAACCGCTCTCCGCGGGGTTATTAAAATGCACGCTGTAACCGGCATCCATCAAGGTCTGCTCCAGCCTGAACACGCCCTCACGGTCGCGCGCGAACACATGCGGGTCGCGGTACGGGTGGTAATAGTGCGACTCCATTTGCAACTCGCGGTACTTGCCGCCCTCGAAGTAGCGTATCGCCTGCGATTCGACCCAGAGCCTTAAACTCCTGAAGTCCAGGCTCGAATGGAAACGGTGAACGTTGCGGTAATAATCGTTCACCTTTTTCAGGGTAAAGCCATCCAGGAAAAATCCTATGCGGAGCGGTTGCGGCATAATACCTCCATAAAAGACGTGCCTCTTACTAACACGCTTTTTTTGGGGTACCTAATACCAATTTCAGATGTTAAATTTTCTATACAAACTATCGCGTGGCATTTTGCGCGATACACTTGCGTCGACACAACCTTAGAGCAATTTACGCTTCTTCAGATCGTCCATGAGCGAGCCCGGCATCCAGTCCTTGAGTTCCTTGAACTTCGGGTCGTCCAACGTCTTGCGCCAGGCTTCGGCTTTTTCCTTGTCGCCCTTGTCGCTGTAGATGCGAATCAAATTCAACGCCGAGCACCAGTAGCGAATGCTCTTGCCCGTGCGCTTCAGATAGTCGGCGGCGCTGCGCTCGTAAATGCCCGCGGCCTCGTCATATTTCTTGAGGCGGTAAAGCATGTCGGCCTTGATCTGCAGCATGACGGGGTGATTCGGCGCGCGCTTGAGCCCGCGTTCGGCAAGACTCAGGCCCGTCGAAAAGTCTTCCTTGTCGTAATGCATCCAGATGAGCGGCGTCAGGAACAGCGGCCAAAAGCGCTCGGACTTTTGCGAGGCGCTGTCGAGAGTGGCCAAATAAAGATCGCGGTTGTCCGACTTGAAGGGCACCCAGCTAAAGCTCTTGTCAATGTAATAGGCGTAAATGGCAAAGAAGGCGCGAGCTTCGAGTTCCTTGGAATCTTCGAATGCCTTAGCCGCAGAGCGCGTGGTCATTGCCCCTTTGACCGAATGCCCCGTCTCGCCCTGCACGAAACCCATCTCAAAACGGCGCAAGGCATCCCAGAGGCCAGCGGTCTTGCAGCTTTCCAAATACTTGCCCGCCTTCTGGAGAGCGGCCGTGTCGCCCTTGTCGTCGTAAATGCTGATGCGCACGATGTTTTCGAGCACGCAGCCCGCGCCCTCGTTTTCGGCACGCAGCTTCTTGGCAAGCTCCAGGGCATCGCCATAGCGCAGCGTCATGGTCGCCGAAGTCGCCTTGGACCAGAGTTCCGCCTGTCCCTGGGGGAGCGAAAGCGTCAAAGGTTCCTCCGCAAAACAAAAGGCAGCCAGTGCAAAAAGGGCACAAAATATCGTCTTCAAGAATCGCATCGGTGCAAATTTAGAAAATATGGCAACCCATGAACCGCCCAAAATGTGTTGATAAACTATTGATAAAAAACACTAATTCACGATTTATCCACAAGGAAAAATCAGTTTTCGGCGAATTCCCAAAACTTATTTTCCTTATTTTTTATTCCAAATTGGAATATGTCGAAAAGGGGCAATCCCGAGGGTCAAAGGGGATCAAAACGGGCAATCTAACCTGTTGATAGGCAACGATTTAGATTTTGACATTTTGGACAAAAGTGCTTTTTTCAAGCGAATTTGGGCAAATTTAAGAAAATGTTTCTTAAACCTTACACGCTTTTTTGGTATTGCCTGGGCACGAAAAATTATCTATAACTGGTATAGAAGTTCAACAAGTTATCAACATATAAACAACAATCTGTTATGTAAAACCTTAATATTCAGGAATCCAAAAAGGAATAACACGCGACGGAGGTCTTATGAAACTTTTCCATAAAACATCTGCATTGTCATTCTACATGATCCACTCCGGCTTCAGGGCATTCAAGGCCCGCGTCAAGGAAGAACTCGACGCTGCCGGCGGCGGGAACCTGGACGACCTCCTGGACGACGACAGCCTGCATGCCTATTACCGCAACGGGGACTCCCCGGACTACGTGGCGGCATCACTTTGCCCCACCTGTGAAGACGACTGAATTTCTCTCCCTCCTAGAAACAAAAATTCCCGTAGCGCGCCGCTGCGGGAATTTTTTGATATCTATTCTAAGTTCTAAGTTCTACCAACTAAGCTCTATTTCGCCGGGCAGCCTTCGACGGTTTCGAACTTGCCCTTGTTCACGGTCACGATCTTGGTGTTCATGTTCATGCCGCGCTTGAACTTGATTTCGCCGTACACGCCGTGGAAGTTTGCAGTGTAGTTGATCAGGTTCGTGAGGCTGTTCGGGTTCTTGGCCATGGAGCTGAACACGATGTTGGCAGCGTCGTAGCTGAGTCCGCTCACCCTGTCTTCGCCGGGTTCTGCACCCCAGCGTTCCTTGAAGTCGCTCACAAACTTCTTGAGGCCGTCGTTGTTGCCGCCCATGTCCATGGCGGGCACGCTAAAGTAGGAGCTGTCGACCTGGCGCTTGCCCTGGATCAGGAGCTCGCGGCCATACCAGCCGGAGGCGCCGAGCAGCACGCCCGAAATCTTGTTGAAGGCCACCTGGCCTGCCATGAGGCCAGCGTCACCCGGGTTCGTCGCCGGAATGAAGATGCCCGGAATATTGAACGTGGAGTCCTGCATGTAGAAGCGGCGTTCCTTGGCGTTCACGGCGTCGAGGTCGCTGGCACCGCGGGCAATGTTCTGGCGGCGGTTGATCTGCTTGAAGCGCACATCGCGAAGCAGGCTGAATTCGGTCTTGTAGTCGGGGCGGCCTTCTTCGTAGTTACGGAAGGCGATCACGGAACCGCCGCGGCGTTCGACGGCGGTGGTAAAGCTCTGCGACATCGAGGCGCCATAGCCACCGAGCGGGCTCAAGATGGCGTATTCGCGGATGTTCAGGCACTTGGTCGCGAAGTCGGCGATGCTTCTGGCGAGGTTATCCATGGTGATGTTCACCTGGAAAATGTTCGGGCCCATCTTGGCGATACCGTCGTCGGTAGCGGTCGGGGTGAGCATCGGGATGTTCTGGAAGTTACTGCCGAGCCAGGCGGCAACGGTTGCGGCCGGGGCACTCATGATGGGGCCGATAACAGCCACAATGCTGTCCTGGTTAATGGCCTGCTGGGTGCGGAGAAGCGCCTGGGCGGCGTCAGCACGGGTATCGGCCACGCGCAGGTTCACCTTGCCCTTGAGTCCGGCCTTTTCGTGGGCGAGAATCACGCCCTGAATGGCCGCCGCGCCGAATTCGGCATAGTCGCCCGAAAGCGGTGCGAGCACCAAGACCGTCGGCATACCGGCGCCGCGGTCTTCCAAAGATTCAAGCCCCTTCTCGGCGGTGTTGGAGAGGTTTTCGGCCACCCCGCCTGCCACAACCTTCTTGTACCAGTAACGGGCTGCCTTGTAACGCTTGGAGTTCTGGCATTCGCGGCCGATCTGCAGCTGCATCCAGCCCACGATGTCCTTATCGACCGGGTACTTTTCCAAAAGGGCCTGCAACTGGTCGGCAGTCAAGAGAGAGGCGGCCAGCGTCTGGATGGCGACATCCTTGGTGCGGCTGCGGGCGGCCGGGTTCTTGGAGTAGGCCAGAATGCGGAGCATGGCCTCCACGCCTTCGTAGACATTCCCCTTTTCGACCAGCACGATGGCGTTGGCCAGTTCCATGCGTTCGCGGTAAATCGTGTTCACGTAGTATTCCAAAAAACGGGAAGAAAGCTTCAAGGCTTCGTCGCGCTTGTGTTCGCGCAGGTAGCATTCCGTGAGCATCACGGCGGCCTTTTCGCCCGAGGACTTGCGGAAGCTGGACTTGTAGACCTTCTGGAGCGGGGCAATCGCCTCGGCACACTGGCCATTCTGGATTAAATTCTTTGCCTCACGAATTTCGTCCTGGGCAAAAGCGGAAGCGGCAAGCATTGCCACCAAAGCAAAAGGTAAAAGACGTTTCATACTAGGATTCCGCAGCGGCTTGAACCACGTCGTGTTCTTTCTTGATTTGTTTTTGGAGAGATTCAGGGAGTTTAGCCCAGTCCATGACATCGACCCGGAACGGGAGTCCGCTATCGACAAATGCCTTTTCGACGGCGGTCATCGCCTCGAAAGAAAGGGGACTATCGGAAATAACCACCAATTCCAGTTCCGTATCGGGAGTAAGGTCTACTCCTGTGACACGGGCTCCATGCGCCCATACTTCGAGCCCTTCGAAATGGAGGGCCAAGATCCTCTGGACCTTTTCCAAATGATCTGATTCAATACATAAAGCCATACGGGGTCAAATATAGTTAACTCAAAAAAAGTTTTGCTATTATTGAAACATGATTGCGTTCCTATTTATACTGCTTATCGGCCTTGCGCTGATTTATATTAACGTCAGCAGCGTCGCCAAAGGTAAAACAGGTAAAATTATCGGCGCAGCCGTGCTGTTCGTGCTCTTTTTGGGCATGTTCTTGCGCTCTACGCTTATCGGAAGTTTAATTGTTACCTTTTTTGCAGTTTGGCTCCCCAATTCTCTAATTCTTTACATTCCCTGGACACTTTATAGAGTCGTCTATTACTTTACACAACCGCATCACCTGAGTAGACACCTGGTGCGCCGCGTGAGCCGCTACCTGCTCGGAATCACATGCGCATTCACGTTCATATTCATCGGCTACGGCATGCAGCACAACGATGAATACAAGACGAACTTGCTTACTATCGACTTGCCAGGCGTTTACACCGAAAGCTTTACCGCCATATTCTTTAGCGACATTCACGTAGACCCGCTGTTCAACGCCCAAAAGCTGGAACGCCTTATTGCGCAAGTCGATTCCATCAAGCCCGACTACTTGCTGTTCGGTGGCGACTTGGCAGACATTACCACCGAAAAGATGGACCGCATGGGCTACGATAGTTTGTTCAAAAAACTGACCGCCGGAGCGAAAGTGGCGGCAGTTGCCATCAATGGAAATCACGAAGCGTTCATGGCGAACTCGGACAACAGCCCCGAAGAATGGATGCGCAAGGTGGGTTTCGTGGTGCTCGACGATTCTACCGCATGCCTGGGCGGCGTCTGCTTTACCGGCCGTACCGACTACATGGTCGCCCGCGGCAGAGACATTGAACGCAAGCCCCTTGGCGTACTGATTCCCGATTCCATCAAGATCGTGGAACACGTAAAAGATACTACGGATTCTCTCGCAGATTCTACAAGGACGGTTGCCGCACAAGATTCGACCATGGATACCGTTGCCGCCGCCCCTGCAATTACTTACGATACGATTCCGCTTTACCGCCCGTGGATTTTGCTGGACCACCAGCCCAAGGGAATCGAGAAAACGCATTCCGGCAGACTTCCGGATTTCGCGCTTTCGGGCCACACGCATGACGGCCAATTCTTCCCGGTCACCATCCTGATCGATTTCGTATGGAAACTCGCCTACGGCAAGGGTGCGCTCAGCGGCGTGCTTTGGCTCGTGAGTTCCGGCTTCGATTGCTGGGGCCCGCCCGTCCGCTTAGGGAGCGATTCCGAAATTTGGGTCATCAAATTCAAGGCGAAAGAAGCCGATTCAAGCGATCAATAACAGCAGGGCGATTTATAGGTTTTACCTATAACTAAAATAAAGCCTTGACCCTCTACAATTGTTTTGATATATTTACATTAGACTAGTGAAAATCCGGAGTCCATCCGGATTTTTTTCGAGGGAGCATTTTATGAAATATTCCATTCGCGCCTTAATCATCCTTGCCGTCGCCCTTCTTACCGGCTGCGCCGCGACCTACGACTTAAAGGAAAACTGGATCGACGACGATGATATGCAAACCATTCTCGCCGAACCGAACATTCAAAAAATCGCTCCGCTTCTCGGCACACCGGTCTTTACCGAATACCGCGGCGACACCGTCGAATTCGTGTACAACTACAGACCCCACCTTTACAAGTCCGCACGCAACGGCCGTGAATTCAAGCCCAACGACAAGGACCGCGTCGACTTGTGGAGCGTACGCACCGAACTCGTCGGAATCCTGGTAGTCAACAACCGCATTATCGGACTCCGTCCGAGAGACGACTACAATGTCGTCGACAACAACAACACCGTGAAAACAACGACCCCCGTTTGGCTGATTATACTCGGTATTGTGGCCACAGCAGGCATCATCGTCCTCATCGCCGTTGACTAGCGGGGTTCCTATGTCAAGACTTATTCTAGCGATTCTCTTGATAGCGCCGTTCGCCTTTGCAATATCGAACGACGCGTCTTGTGTCGAGTTCTGCAAAAAATGCGCCGAGGAACAGTCGGAATTGTGCACCGAAATCATCGAGACTTGCCAATGCAACGAGTCCAGCGAAACTGTTGTAAATGACGATGAAAGCGCACAAGCCGAAGAACCCGAAGCCGTGAGCAAAACCGTCGAGCCCGCTCCAAGCGCACCTATCATGAAGGCTTCTTTTGCGCCGCCGCCGGAAAAAAAGAAAAAGAAAGACGGCGCCATTATGAACGTCAACTTCGGTTACAAGGGCGACAGCGAATACACCGCCGAACTGCAAGCCGACGGTTCTTACGAAATGAAGGAAAAGAGTAATACGGGGATATGGGTTGCCATTGGGGGCGGCATCGTGTTAGCACTCGTCATCATCTTAGCATCACTATAATGAAAAATAAAATCCTCCCGTACCTTTTATTCTTATCAATTAGCGTTTTCGCTAACGACACCTGCATCGAATTTTGCGGATCCTGCATGGGCAAGAGCGATTCCCCGGCCTGCGCCAAGGTAGAACTGCTTTGCAAGTGCTCCGAGATGATTTCGAGCCTTAAGGACGAAATCTCCGAAGTCCCAAGCGATACCGTTACAACCGACAGCATTCCTGCCGATACCGCTTTCGTCGATACGGTTTCTGACGACACCTTGCAAGCAGCGGATTCGACAGCGGACACAATGGTCGTCGACACCACCGCCTTGCCAGCAAAAGATTCTGTCGTTAAAGATACCGTAGTTAAAGATACCACCACTCAAGAAGCTGCTCCCGATACAAGCCTTGCAATCATTGCGCCGACAACGCCGCAACACGTGGAAGTGAATTCCGACAAAAAGGAACGCAATTTCTATAAAGGCATTTCGCTTGGATTTGAGCAATTCCAGGAAGTATCTGTCGCCAATTACGATGTAAAAAAAGCCGACGAAGTATTCAATCACTTGGGCCTCAACTTGGGATTTTTTATGCGTTGGTATTTCTATTCCGCCGGTTCTTTCCAGATTGGCTTAAATGGTATTTGGCATCATGGACGCTACGCTCTTGACGGATCCAATTTTGATGCCAGATGGTATGTTCTTTACTACCACCACGACGTTTCAATTGATTACCATAACATCATGGCCGAAATCCCCTTGACAGTCAGATTCGGTCTGCCATTCAAGTATAGCCCTTATATTAGCTTGAGCGCCCATATCCGTAAACCCATTTACGCATGGGTCGAATACGATGCAAATATCAGCTGGAGTATTGACGACGACTACTATGATCCATGGTCCTATCACTTTGGTGATTTCAACAGTTCAGATGGAGCCTATACTGCCGATGACTGGGAATTCATAGGATTCGTTGGCGCAGGTCTTGAAATTTCGCGTCACGTATCAATCCAATGGCAAGTGGTATGCATCAACGCTGTCACCTACTCCAACGAACACATCAACTACAGACTCGGCGAATCTTGGCGCCTTAGCCTTGACTTTGCATGGTAGGAGAATTGAAAATGAAAAAAATCTTCTTGTTTGCAATTCTTGCTCTTTTCGCCGCCTGTAGTGACGAGAACCCCTTCGATTCCATCGAAGACGATCTGGACGCCAACTACCGCGAAGCAAATAACGAAGTCGTAGAGTCTGAATATAACTCTCATCGTTCCAGCTCCAGCTACATGAGCGAATCTGAAAAATGCCAGATGGGCATCAGTTCCTATAGTGACACATATTGTTGCTCCAATTACGGATACAAGTGCAGCTCCAGTCTGGGTGAGTACGAAAAATGCCGTTTAGGCACGAGCACAAAGAGCAATAGCTATTGCTGTTCTCAATACGGATTCCAGTGCTATAACTCCAGCAGTTCCAGCTACATGAGTGAATCCGATAAATGCCGCTTGGGCACCAGTTCCTATAGCGACAGCTATTGCTGTTCTTATTACGGATACAGGTGCAGCTATGTTTCAAGCAGTTCATCGCGTTATACATCAAGCAGCTCTAGCGCCGTCTACTACTTGACCACCGCAAAATCGATGAAAGTCACCCTGACCTATTACAAGCAGCTTTCAAGTAACTGGGATGGTTTAGACAACGCTGGCGACCCGGAAGTTTCGTTCACGATTTACACTTACAGCGACGGCGTTTTAGGGCAAACCATCAACACCACCACCTTTATCGACAAACAAGATACTAGGCTATGGAGCGGCACCGTTACCAAATCTTATACGATTAACAAGGGGACGGACCAGATTAAAATTTGCCCCAAAGTCATCGACGAGGACATCTCGGAACATGACAACTATTCTTCGGGAAAATGCTTTACGAAATCGAACATCGGATACCTAAAATCCACCGATGTCATGGAGCACGAAGATTACAACAGCAACTACGACCTTGAATGGGAATGGTATCTGTTGTAGACCGCGATTTGACGCTCGATGATTCCGTCCCAGGTAAAGCATTCGTTGATGCGCTTCTGGGCGCCGGCGAGTAATTGCTTTATGAGTCCGGGCTCGGCGGCGAGACGCTTGTAGGCGCTTGCGAGGGCCTCGGGGTCTTTTTCGGGAACGAGGATTCCCGTTTCGCCATCAATCACGACATCGGGGATTCCGCCCACATTGCTTGCCACAATCGGGAGGCCGAGTTCCATGGCCTCGATGAGTACGACGCCGAGGCCTTCGGTGTCGCCCTTGCTGTCGACAATCGCCGGGAGCGTGAAGACGTTGGCAGTCTTGTACTCGCTTGCGAGCGCTTCGGGCGAAAGCTTGCCGGTGAAGATGATTTCGGCGGAATTCGGGGTCGCAGACTCCGAAGCCAACTTCTTCAATTCATCCGTTAAATCGCCGACGCCGACGATTCGGATTTCGAACTGGTCGCGGGGCAGGTACTTGGCCGCTTCGATCAGGTAGCGAATGCCCTTGCGTTCAATGTGGCGCCCGACAAAAAGAATCTTGAACTTACCGTTTATTGCATGCGGTTCGGCGTTCCCCGTCCCCGTCTCCAAAGTTGTTCCATAGGGGCTCCACTCGACATCGACATTGCGGAGGGCCTTGATTTTGCTGGCGGTAAAACTTGAATTTGCGAATACGGCTTGTGCCTGGCCGATTGCAAATTTAAGGAGCGGCTTGACCCATTTCTTTTTGCGGATGAGCAGGAGTTCAGCCCCATGGAAATTCAGCACCAGCGGGATTTTGAACAACTTAGCGGCACCGAGCGCAATGTAGGCGTGCGGGAACGGCCAATGCGCATGGATGATGTCGGGCTTGAACTTGCGGCAGATTTTAATGCACTTGAAGAACCCGCTGATGATGTAAGGAATCGCCAAAAGCTGCAACCAGGGCTTGTTCGCCATCTTGCTGGGAGCGCCTTCTTCGTGGGTCAAGAATTCCCAGCTTGCAGGTGCGTAACGGAATCGGTTGACCTTCACGCCATCGATTTCGTGGCTCTTCAGACCCTTGTATGCAGGCGCCAAAACCTGGATATCGAGGCCCGCCTTTTTGAGGTGCGCAATCGAGGCTCGCAGCCAGGGGACTTCGGCGTCTTCGTGAAAGCGCGGGTAAACCGAACCGATGACTAAAACTTTTTGAACGCCGGATTGTTCTGCCATAACTACACAGCCGCCGGCGTGGGCACGTTCTGAATGCAAGCCGGGTAAAGGATCGGCTTGACAACTTTGTCCAAAATAGCCTTGATTTTCCCGTTATTGTCGGCATCGGCCTTCTGTTCGATGCGGCCCTTCACGCGCAGCCAGCCATCGAGTTTAGAATCGAGCAAAAGCATGCCGATTCCCGATTCATGTTCCAGGAACCCGACAATGTCGCTTCCGCGGCTGCCACTGCTCAATACGGCAAAAATGGAATTCCAGAACTGGGCGTATTCGCTTTCGTCGGGCAGTTCCTTTTTCAGAGTTTCAAAATCGAATTCCAGATATACAAACGAGCTGTTATCCTCGTCACTGCGGATAATTTCTTCTTGACAACGTCTTTCAAAGATCTCTTCGGTATAAATCGAGATACTATACTTGTGTTTTCGTATCAAATTATAGAGCAGCTCTTTCATCATCCACCCAAATTTAGGCTATTTTTACGACATGCAGCGATTGTTAAAATTGAAAAAAGTGCTCAAGAACAGCATTTTGGCGACCTCCGTCGAAAATTTCAAGGGAATCAGGTCCGGAACCGCAAAATACCGCCACCTGACCGAAGACGAAATCCAGATTCTTGAAAAGAACGGTAACCGCTCCGAATCTTGGGACAAGGTCATGGTCGAAGCCGACTTCGACCCGAACCGTATTATCCGTTCGTCGTTCATGGGCGAAGTCTACCTGCCCAAATTCTTCGGAACGCTTTTATTGCCGGGCGACGTGTCGTTCCCCACAGGCATTTACGACAGCCTTGTACACAATTGCTTTATCGAAAACGCGCTGGTCCACAAGGTGGCCATGCTCAGCAACATTCTAGTGCGCAGCAGCGCCGTGGTGCAGAACGTGGGCTCGATTATCAGTAGCGGAAAAATCAGCTACATGATCGGAAACTCCATGCACGTGGGTAACGAAATGGGCGGCCGCAAAGTCGCCGTGTTCCCCGAAATTACCATGGAACTGGTCGAAGCGCAGCTGTTCCACAAGCCGGACCCCGAAGTCGCAGCAGCCTTCGACGAACAGCTCAAGGCCTACCGCGAAGAGACTGCACTCCCGTTCGGCGTAGTCGGCAAGGGTGCCGTCGTCTGCAACACCAACATCATTCGTAACAGCTGGATCGGTGCCCACGCACGCATCGAGGGCGCCGAAAAAATCCGCAATTCCGTGGTGCTTTCTTCGCTCGAAGAACCGAGCCACGTTTACGATTCCGTGATTCTCGAAAATTCGAACGTGCAAAAGTCGGTCACCATTCACACCGGTGCCGAAGTTCAAGGCTCCGTGCTCATGAGCCGCACGACGGTCGCCTGCAAGGCCATCGTCAAGTCTTCGATTATTGCACCCTGCTGCCATATCGAAGAAGGCGAAGTCAACAGCTCTTATGTGGGCCCCATGACCCAAATGCACCACCACTCGCTCTTGATTGCAGCCCTCTGGCCCGAAGGCTGCGGGAACCTCGGCTATGGCGCAAACGTGGGCAGCAACCACACCGGCCGTATGCCCGACCAAGAAGTCATGCCCGGCCAGGGAATGTTCTTTGGCCTCGGCGTGAACATCAAGTTCCCCGCGAACTACCGCGAATCGCCTTTCACCCTGATTGCAACCGGACTCACCACGCTCCCGCAGCGCGTGAAGTTCCCGTTCTCGCTGATTCGCCCGGGCGACCCGCAACTCGTGGGAGTGGCACCGCGCCTGAACGAAATCGTGCCGGGCTGGAATTACGCCCGCAACGCCTACGCACTCGATCGTAACCTTTACAAGTATTCGCTGCGCGGCAAGGGCATTGTGCCCGCCACCTTCTACAGCATCTTTAGCCCCGATACCGTGCGCTACGTTTACGACGCTTACCAGCGCCTGCAAGTAAATGCCATTCGCGACATTTACACCAAGGAACACATCGACGGCCTCGGCGAAAACTTTATGCGCGAACGCATTCGCCAGCAGGCGATCAAGACGTACCAGGAATACATGGAACGTTACGCGCTCGAACAGATTATCACTCTAGTCGTAAACGACCAGAACCTGCAAGCGCAACCCGTAAAGGAAATGCGCCGCATGGCCACCAACGACGCGAACAAGGACGTGATGCGCATCGTGAGCTTGCCCGAAACGTTCGACGAATTGCTCAAGCGTTACCGCCAGCTCGAAAAGGACTGGTACGAACGCGTGACGCACGGACTCGACAAGGACAACGAACGCGGCCGCCAGATTTTTGACGACTACGACAACGCGCACCCGATCGACAAGGGTTTCACCGAATGGGAAAAATCCCGCGTCGAAGAAAAGTTGCGCCGCCTGAATTCTATTGCCAAAACGAACAAGCCCGAATAGCTCTGATGAGTTCTGCCACGCTGATACTCGCCTTATTGCTTGCCATTGAATTCGTGGCACGCCTCGTGCTTGAAATCCGCGAACGCAGGCTGACGCAAATGCGCGGCGGCATCTTTGCCGTACTGCGCCTGATTCCGCTATTGAACGACATCGTGCCGCTGCCTGAAAACCGCAAGGAGCCTGCCGAAAACGAATTCGTGAAAAAGCACGAAGAAGGCCATGCGAGCCTGCGTCACGGCATTTTGCGGAACCTCGCGAAAATCGCCCTGTTGCTGTTGGCCGTGTGGCTATTCGCCTTCTTGCTTGCAAGCCACGGCATGTCGCTTGTGGAATCGGTTTTGTGGTTACACCTGGCCGCAATCCCATTCCGCATTCTATTCCATTTATATTGCTGGCACCAGGAATATGAAGCCGACCGCTACGCCTTCGAAAAACTCGGCAAAAAAGTCGCCAAGGCGGCCATGCGAAACCTCGCCGAAAGCGAAATCCCGTACACAAAATTGTTCGCAGTCATTTACCGCGAACACCCGACTGTCGCCATTCGCAGTCAAAAAATTTTGAACAAAGAAATTAAAGCCGCTTAATCAAAACGGCTTAAATCACGCGCGGGCGGCGACCCAATGCGAGAATCACGGCATTCACCACGAACGCGGCAATCATCAAGATATCCCCGGTATGCGAGCCAAGCGAACCCGGTAACGCCGGACACAGTTTACCCGCGAGCGCCAAGATTCCGCCCGCCACAATGGCGGCCCCCACAAACTTGGGCTTAGCCTTAAGGCCCAAAAGTCCCCACAGAATCGGCACCGTAAACGCACCCGCATAAACCGCAAGCGCCAAAAGCAAGGTGCCGATGATATCGGTAAATACAAGCGCCAGAATCAAGGCAAGCAATCCGTTCATCAAGATCACCACGCGGGCCTGGAGCAGCGAAGGCTTGCTGCACAACCCGTTAATGATAATGGAACTGCTCAACAGCGTGGTATCGGCACTGCTCAGCACCACGCTCAAAAGCGCAAGCGCAAATATCGGCAAAAGCGCTGGCGGCAATACCGCATTGGCAATCGCCGTAATGCGGGCGCCCTGCACGCCTGCGAGGCTCACGCCGTAAACCGCCAGGAACCCGATTACGAATGCAACGGGAATCAAGACGCACGCCGCCATACCGATCGCCTTCTTGGCAGTTGCTGCATCTTTCGCGCAAAACATGCGGCTGTAAATGTCGGGGCCCGCCGTGTACGTGGTGCCGTAAGTGAGAATCAAAAGGAACAAGTCGAGCGGCGTGAAATTCGTATTGAACGGGAACTTGGGCGCCACACTCGTCGTGGCGCTTGCCACCACACTGCCTAACTCGCCGCCGCCAAACTTCGCAAAGCCCGCAAGCAACAAGAGTCCCGCGATAATCAGGCATGCCTGCATAAAGTCGGTGCGCAAAATCGAAACCTGGCCGCCCGCAAGCGTGTAACCCGTAAACACCGCCGCCGACACAATCGCCGCCGTGGTATAACCCATCGAGGTAAACGTCATCAGGAGCTTGGCCGACGCAATAATCTGGGCAGCCACAATGCCCGTCCACGCCACCGGAATCACGAAAGAAGCGACCAGACGCGGGCCCTTGCCGTACAAGTTTTCAACCAAGTCCGGCAAAGCGTATTTGCCATGGCTGTAGGCACGCCCCGCAAACGGAATCAGCGCCAGCAGGCCAAGCGCACCCACTAGCATGAACCAGCTCGCGGCCCCGCCGAGTTTTGCGCCGCTATCGACGGCGCCAATCACGGCCGACCCGCCAAGAATCGTCGCCACGAGGCTACCGGCTACCGCCTTCGCCGACGCCCCTTTGCGCGCCACGAAAAAATCGGGAATGTCCTTTACGCGCCGCGCACTGCGCACCGCAATCGCAATCAAAAACACCAAGTAGATAATTAAGGCAATATTCATGTTTTCTGTCATGCCCGCAACAGCGGGCATCTCCATTTTTAAAATTTAAAAAAAGGCTAAAGATTGCTTCGCCCCTTTCAGGGACTCGCAATGACGTGAATCTAGAATTTCCGGCTCATGACAAACATGACCGTGCGCAAGTCCCATTCGCTCCCCACCTGCTTTTGCAGCAATTCTTCGGTGGTCGGGTAGCGGCGATTTTCGAACTTGCGGTCGCGCGAGACAGACGCCATGAGCATGCCGTTCCATTTTTCGCTTACCTTAATCGAGGCCATCGGAGTTATACTCACCGTTATGAAACCCGGATTGTAATCCTTGTAAGCCTTGTCAAAATCATATTCGTGCTTGAAGCCGCTCGCATTTACCGAAAGCATCGCCATGGGCACGCGCTCGAACGGCATCATGTAAATGAGCGTACCGCCGTACTTGTACTTGAATCCGTTCACCATGTTTTCGTTGCCGGCCTTCCACACCTCTTTATCGTCTGCACCTGTATACGCAGAATACTTGAGTTCCGCCGTTCCCTTCAGAATAATCTTGGTCCAGTCGCTCTTGGGCAAGAACGCGAGCAGCGGAATCGTGAGCGCCGTATGGTAACGCATGCCATATGCGTACTGCGTAAACATGGCATCTTGCCGGTAGTTCCTTTTTTCAGTATCGTACACGCCCATGAATGTCGCGGTTTCGCCATAGTTCAGCGCCGTCCCCGTATTTGCTTCGGCGCCAAGTTCCAGCAAGTGCATCAATTCAATTGCGGCATCCAGTTTTAGGCCAACCCCGGCAAAGTTCACATCGCCTGCCGCCAGGCCCTTAAAGCTCAGCAGTTTGCCGAAATCCTGTTGCACCTTAAAATGGTACGTGTACGCGGGCACCGCAAACGCGAAGAATGGCCAGTTGTGCAAGGTCTCTGAATTCCTGAGCGAATTATGCGGCAACAACAAAGCGGCAATCGAAAACACGCCCTCGCGCGAAGTCTTGAGCCCAGTGCTATCGGCCACGGCAACGGAATCTTTCTTGACTGCCGAGCTGTCGGCGGTTTCGGCGGCAACGGCGAACGCGGCGCCAAACAGCACCATTACGAACACCAGCTTGCAAATTTTTCGCCAAGACATAAGCCTTGGGGAATATAGATAAACATCCCGCCCAAGTTGCCCCGCATACCCCAAAATTTGTATATTCTTGAGCACAGAGGTTTATATGTCTCGAATTTTTAGCTCTCTCGCAATTCTTTTTACCGCAATCGCATTTTGTGCCACAAGCGCCCTCGCCTTCGACGTATCGGTCAAGGCAAACGTCGATAACGCCCAGGTGTTCGTGGGCGACATGTTCAATTACGAAATCCAGGTAGTGGCCCCCGAAAACGCAATCGTCGACTTGCCGAGCTTTGTCGGAAACCTCGGCAGTTTCGAAGTCAAGGAAATGAAGAACGAAAAGGTGACCGAAGGCATGCCCAAGGGCACCGCCAAATTCACCTGGCTCGCAACGCTCAACACCTTCGTGAGCGGCGACTTCCTGATCGCACCGCAGCAAGTGAACGCCGTCGTCGGTAGCGACACCGTCAAGGTAAGCACCGACCCCGTGGCCGTCAAGGTTTCTACCCGCACCACCGGCGAAGAAGAAGACATTATCGAAGTCGAAGACCCGCTCGACGACCCGCGACTCCCGCAGTGGCTCTACATCGTGCTGATTGTGGTAGGCGTGCTGTTGCTCGTGTTCCTCGGCTGGTTCTTGCATAAAAAGTTTGCCAAGCGTGGCGAAGCCCCGAGGCTCCCGCCGTACGAAGAAGCGGTGCTCGCCCTCAAGGAACTCCGTCAGAAGAATTACCTCGCCGAAGGGAACCAGGGCGACTACTTTATGGCACTCGGGTTCATTACCCGCCGCTATATCGAGCGCCGTTTCGAAGTCGATATTCTGGATGCCACCGTGGCCGAACTCAAGCAGCGCATGGCGCACGTGGCAGGCCTTCCGCAGGCCTACAAGGAATCGGTCGTGACGCTTGCCGTCGAAACCGAACCGGTCAAGTTTGCCAAGATGAAACTTGAAGGCGAACGCTGCCGTTTCTGGGACGAATGGGCCGACCGCCTTTTGGAAGATACAAAGCCCACGCCGGAAGAGGAA
Organism: Fibrobacter sp. UWB5; assembly: GCF_002210295.1. Classification (NCBI taxonomy): domain Bacteria; kingdom Pseudomonadati; phylum Fibrobacterota; class Fibrobacteria; order Fibrobacterales; family Fibrobacteraceae; genus Fibrobacter; species Fibrobacter sp. UWB5. Next base: position 63,095 of record NZ_MWQH01000011.1, read on the forward strand.
CAGGACAAAAAGGATGCGCTCAAGGCAGCGGTACAAACCGTAAAGGCAGAACGCGCCAAGGCCAGCAAGAAATTATAGACTAGCGGATTGTTTATTCCAAGGCGTAGCTCACAAAAGCGAACCTCTGGCTATCGGGCGCCCAGGAATTCACGTTAATCGTGCCCTGACCGCCGAACAATTTCAACAACGTGCGCGGCTTGCTCCAGCCGCTTGCATCGCTGCCTGTCATCAGGCGGATTTCGACATCTTTATTCGGAACATGGTCGCCCGGGCGCACATCACTTTCGTGATATGCGATCATGACCACCTTCTTGCGGTCCGGCGAAATATGCGGGAACCAGGTATTCCAATGCGGGTCGTCGGTCATTTGCGTCTGTTCGGAACCGTCGGCCTTCATGCGCCAAGCCTGCATGCGGCCCGTGCGCACCGAATTGAACCAAATGTATTCGCCGTCGCAGTCGTATTCCGGGCCGTCATTTAACCCGAGCGCGCTTGTCAGCTGCGTCTCGTTACCGCCCGCGGCAGGAATCGTGTAAATGTCGTATTCGCCATTGCGTTCGGCGCAGTAGGCTAGCGTCTTGCCATCAGTCGTAATGCCGTGCAAGTAACTCGGCGCAAGAGGCGTCACCAGTTCCGGCATGCGGCCATCAAAGTAAACCCTGTAAATGCGAGAAAGGCCGTCTTCTTTGGTGTGGTGGCTTACATAAAGGCCCGAACCGTCAGAAGCGAGCACGTGGTCGTTATTGCAGTTGTCCACAAAGAAACTCGGCACTTCGGTAATCGAGCCGCTCTCCAGTTCGTACTTGTAAATTCGGCCTTCGCTGTTGTAAGTCAAGAACTTCCCGTCGGCACTCCAGTTCGGCGCCTCGATCACCTTGTCAAATTCCTTGAGCAACGTCGTCTTGCCCGTTTCGATATCGTAAACCTGCAAGAACGACTTGTTGCCAGAACGATCCCAGACTTCGCCCGGGCTCTGTTCGAACGGGTAAGACACTCCCCAACTTTCGCGGAGCTTGTCCATCTGCGTCATCATCTGCATGGTCTTTGCATGCGGCATCTCGGGGCATTCCTTAAGGCCCTTCTCGAGCGCCGCCTTGCAACCCAGCACTTCGTACTCGTAGCAGTTTTCAATGCGCGGCGGAGTCACCGATTCCACAAGCGCGCCCGTTACATCGAACAACTGGATTTCAACCATGTCGTTCAAGTTCTGCACGCGAATAAAGCCTTCCGTGCCAAAAATCGTGCCGTCGTTCTTGAGCGGCGCCACCATCGACGTCTTGAGGTGAGCCACCTGGCCGTTCGCATAAGCCAAGTCAATCCAGTCCGTGGCATCAACACCCGTATGGAACTTGACGCAGGCACTCTTTGTCTGCACGATATGGTTGCCCTGCCCGCCGATTTCAGGGTCCGTCAAGAACAAGTCTGCAAAAGTCAGGCTGTAAATGCCCAAGTCCAAAAGCGCACCGCCCGCAAGCGCCGGATTGCGCAAACGTTCGATATGCGAAAGAGGCATCGAGAATTCCGCCTCCACACCATGAACGCGGCCAATCTTACCCGACAGAATCCAGTCGCGCACCATTTGCACTGCCGGCAAAAATCGAGTCCACATGGCCTCACAAAGGAAGGTTCCCTTTTCTTCGGCAAGGGCAATCGCCTGCGAAGCAAGCAGTGCATTCGCCGTAAACGCCTTTTCGACAAGCAAGTTCCTGCCATGCTTAAGGCAAAGCATTATGTCGTTAAAATGTTCGGAATGGGGAGTCGCAATGTAAATCAGGTCGGCATCGGAATCCTCGGCAAGTTCTGCATAGCTACCGTACGCGCGCTTGAATCCGTAATCGGCCGCAAACTTCTGGGCCTTTTCTAAAGTACGCGATGCCACCGCATACGCCTCTACCCCCATACCGCGACTTTCGAGCGCCTTGACAGCTGCCGCCATCTTGGTCGCAATATGCCCACAACCGAGAATTGCAAACTTGAGAACCGATTTATTCATTGCGTAACCTCTTTACAATGAATATAGACTTATTGTCGATTTCAGGCTACACCCAGCCCTCTACCAAGTGGATTCAAGTGTATACAAGATGGTCTTTGGGGTAAAAGAATATGTATATTTCATGGTAGGGTTTCCCAAAGCACAAAAAGGAGGATTTTCTCATGAATATCCACAAGTGTCTGCAAAGACTCTTTCTTGTATCAACGGCTCTCTTTTGGGCAAGCTGCAGCGACGACTCAAATTCAAGTAGTCCTACCGTAGCTCCGGGAACCAATATTCCAAACGAATCCACAGAAACAATCATTCACAATGATTCCACGGAAGAACGTGTACCTAGCGACTCCTTACAACGCAACGAAACCGACAAGGTTGACAGCGTTTCCAACACATCTCCGCAATGCCGCGAAGCCGAAAAAATTCAAAAGATGTCCTTGAGCTCAGATATAATGGACGATCCTGTCAAGGCTGCAACAAGGAGCGCCGACCGCAACGCACAAATAAAGATTCACGACGACATAGAATATGGCGGGAATTACAATGAAATTTTTGGAGTATATTCTCCAGAATGTCTTCAAGATATGATCGATACACTTGAGACTCCTGTCTTTGCGTATGGTTCCATAGCCTTCTTTAACGATTCTGTCGCGACAAAATTCGTATGCGACGACGGCACAACATACGCCAACGAGGAATACCTTAACTACCAAAAAGACCTGGAAACATACGAAAAGAATCGTGTCATCTTCGACGAGACATACAGGCAGTTATACGAAAAAAGGCTCGCCGAACTCCAAAGTCAGCTAGACTCCTGCATTAATCAGCCGGAAGAAGCTGAGGAAGCTGAGGAAACCGAGGAATAAACCATGAATATGACAATGTTCAAAACAGCCTTGTTTTTTGCCGCAGCATTGTTCATGGTAAACTGCGGGGACAGTTCCGAAAGCACCCCTGCAGCACCGGCAGAAACTTCCGCTACAGTTCCCCCTGAAATTACGGCACCCGTTGAAACAACTCCCGTAATACCAGAAGATTCAGTCGAAGTCCCTTCTATAACCGTAACCGATTCCGTTGTGGACACCACCGAATATTCATGTCACGATTCAAAGTGGATTCCCAGAGAAAATTTCAATGCAACGATTATGTCTCTTCCAGAATTGCTTGCCTGGCGAAGAGGTACCTATTTGGCAAATACCACTTTTTATCGCATTCTTAAAGATACAGTCGCTCAACTCCACTACAAAAGCAATGAATTCGGGCTTTACCCCGACAGCACACCTTACTGCCTCATAGAAATGATCGACACAATTGCAAACTATAAATCTAACCCATGGGCCAACGAAAAAAATTACGTAAGCAATGATTCTATTGCTATAGAAATCGAATGCAGCGACGGCACCGTTCACCCCAAAGAAAGTGATTATATAGAAACTCTAAATACGTACAAAAAGCAGCAAGAACGTTACAACCAAGTATACGATTCAATCTACGAGCAGTCCCTCCACGATATCAGGGCTCTATTGGATTCTTGCCTAAACCACCCGGAAGACTTCCCGATCACCGACCCGAATTACAAAGAGCGTTACCAATCGTATCAGGAAACTCACAATGTTTCTGAAGATGATGATGAATAATCAAAAACTATACTAAATAATATTATGGGCGGCCCGATGGCCGCCATTTTTTATTCCTTGATGCAACGGACTGCGGCTTTTTCTACGGGAGTATCAAAATCACTAATGTCAAGTCTGAACATCACATAATCTTCTTCGCCGTTTTCATCGACCCTTTCTTGAATTCCTGCATAACTTCCTTCTTCGTCCGATAACCAGAACCAGGAATTCAATTTATAGTTATCATGAACATAATAACTAGTATCCTTCACTCCGTCATACACATACGTTTTTATCGTATCAATTGCATTAGGCTGCAAATTCATGCCCGACCAATTAGACCCGTTAACTTTCCAACCTGATTGCGACATCAATGTGCGAGTCGAGATTGTAAGGCCTTTGTTGTTGTGAATCTCATTTCTCAGCTTTCGCACAAAAGCATCCGAAGGGATATGCCATCCATCAGGGCAAGCCGTCTGAGCATCGGCCCAAGTATACAAGCTGTCGCCGCCAAACTTGAGATCTTCAGCCATCACGAGTTCGTCGGCATCCCACTCAAATTCTACCCATATGGCCTTGTATTTCTGCCCATCACGTTCATCAATCATCTCGTAATACCATTTGTGATCTTTTGCATCACATATGTATTTGTGGCCATCATATTCTCCAACCGCACCATCATCAAAGCAAAAGCCAAGCTCATCATCTATTCTTGTCGCAAGGCGCCAACTGTGATCCACGCAAATATATTTAGCACCTAAATTGAGCGTATCGTACAGTTTTGAATCGTCACAAGCGCCAAACTCAACTTCAATGCTATTAGCCATATCCCAACTTTCTCGGCAAATGTAATCTACCCTACCGAGCTTCACAATTTCTCCTATCCGATCTTCGGTACAATCCCCAAAAACATCCGACACGTATGCTTTTTTCCAATATCCATTCTTCATTACATACAAATCTTTCGCTACTCCAACTTCGCACAGCGTGTCACCTTTAGCGGCGCATTCTATAAATGCAGAATCTTCTGGAGTGTAGTTCCATCTATAATCGGAACCTCCATTCCATACAGCACACATAAAAACAGAATCCTGTAACGGGTAACGCTTATTCGCATTAGCCGAGTTGCATTCGCCTAGTGCAAAATCAAGTTTTTCTTTTAGCGTCGGAGTCACCCAAACCAGGTCTTTGCATTTATAATACTCTGAACCCACTTTTGCAACGACTCCTTCTCTTTCACGGGTACACTTACTTAGCGATTCGTATACGGTATTCTTATCATTTACGCAGCGGACATTCAACCTTGCGTCACGTTCAATGCTGCTATTATAACCAGACGTAGATATATGGAAAAAGTACAAATCGCCAAGTTCATCTTGTGAATCGATCATTTGAATCCAAAATGCAGCAATGCGACCCAAATAACGACATTCAGAACCTTCACAAATCCCCATAGGCTTTAAATTAAGCCCCACGGTATTTCCTCCATTACCAACAATAATCTCACCATCAATAGTATCATTATCCCAACCAGTTGTAGATTTTAAGGCCCAATTAGGACATTTTTCTTCCAACGAATCTGCCCAAAAATGCTTCCACACCCAGTCATCTATTGCTACCCATTCATCAAAATCCGACAAATGCCATCCATCGGGACATGCAATTTGCGCTTCGGCCCAAGTGTATCTCTCATCACCTTGACCAATTTTTTCGTCAGAATAGTTCAGGTTTTCGGCCATCCATGTCAGCTTGCCCATGGTAACGGTCTTGTAGGTTTTACCATCACGCGGGTCAGTAAAACTGTCTGAAGTATCCCCCACTGGCGACGTTGTAGTAGTATCGTCAATTTGCTCCTGCGGAGTTAGAGGTTCAACTTGTTCAGAAGAACCGGACGATGAATCGTCACCGCATGCAAAAAGCAATAATGAAATTGCAAGAATCCACAAAAACCTTTTCATACTAGATATAAAATAACCAAAAAAAGGGCTGCTCAAGACCTCTCCCGTAAAAATTTTACATAAATTTGGCTTCATGAAACATATCGAAGTTGTAGCAGGAATCATTCAAGATGGCAACAAGATTTTTGCCACGCAACGCGGCTACGGCGAACACAAGGGGTTCTGGGAGTTCCCTGGCGGCAAAATGGAAAGCGGCGAAACCCCGCAGCAGGCGCTCGAGCGCGAACTCCAAGAAGAACTCGCCATCCAAGTGAACGTGGGTAAATTTCTTTGCACCGTGGAACACGACTACCCCGCCTTCCACCTGACCATGCACTGCTACTTTTGCACGATTGCCGGCGGCAAGGCGCCAGAACTTTTGGAGCACGAGGCGGCCAAATGGCTCGCCCCTGCAGAACTGCATTCCGTCGACTGGCTGCCCGCCGACATCAAAGTCGTCGAAGCCATTGAAGCGTAATAGCTTTTTTCTATCACTCAAGCAATTTGCTATTTTATTGTCATGAACATCCTGAAACACATCGTGACTTTTGCCGCAGCCGCAATTCTTGCTGCAGGCGCCTTCACCACTGCAAACGCTGCAGACGACATCAAAATCGTCAAGGTGAACGACAGTAATTTCGAAAAAGAAATCATGAAATCCAAAACGCCGGTCATCCTCGAAATCTCTTCGACCAGCTGCCCGCCCTGCCTCGTCATGATTCCCACACTCATCGGTATCGCTAAAAACTATAGCGACATCAAGGTCGCCTCGGTAGGTATCGACGAACCGGGCATCGACAAAATCAAGGCAACACTCCCCATTCAGGCATTCCCCACGTTCTTCCTGATTAAAGACGGCAAAATCGTGAACCGCCTCGTGGGCGTCGTCAAAGAAGAAGAAATCTTTGCCGCCATGCAGTATACGCCCAAGAAGAGCACCGCCAAAAACACCAAGAAATCCAAGAATTCGCCCAAAAACCTTGTTTGCAAGGTCAACGGACAGTTTAACGGCCTCAAGAACCTGGTGACTATCTCGTTCGAATTCGGCGAAACCGAAATCAAGAATGTCGACATCGTGACCGACGTATTCATTCCGCCCGAAATGGAAGACCACCGCGAAGACATTATCGCAAGAATGCGCGCAAGCGGCAAGGGCGAAGTCACCACCACCCTCACGGGCTTGCAAATTCATATCGACAACGATTGCCGATTCATGAAGGCGATGGACATGAAGCGCACCTCGACCTATGGCGAAATGCGCGCCGGGCTTGAGCTGCAAGGCTTCAGTTGTAAATAGCCTTTAGCAAGTATCATTATAGAAGGGCAACCGGATTTTTCTGGTTGCCTTTTAGTTTGTTTCCAAATTTTTATCTTAGTTGCAATAAAAAAATAAGTTGTAATTAAGAATATTTTTCTATATTTGGGCGCGCCAAAATAATTTGGAGGAAATATGAATAACAAAGTTCTTGCTACCACGATTGTGGTTATGTCAAGTTTAATCTCTAGCGCCTGGGCCGCAAGACCCGAAGGAGATCCGACTTGCAGTTTTGTGGGTGGGGCATTCTACAAGTCCAATAACACGCTTTATCTGGAATCGATCAACGACGAAAACGCAAAAGTCGAAGTCGATAACAATGCCGCGAACTGTATCAGCAATAATAAGAATGGCAATTTCAAAATTATTGTAGAACGCAGCACGGCTCTTGCCGCCAACTCGACCATCACTCTGCCGGCCGATTACCAGTCCGCAAACGAATGCATTGACCTGTACGAACCCCTCAGCTACGGCAAAGACGAAAACGGCATGTGGGTTACCGCCGAAAAGCACGACATCGACAACGGCGCCGCACACAGACCCATGCTGATGATCACCGATACCGACAAGGAAGAATGCCAAGGCATCAAGGAAATCGAATTCACGGCTACCGGCGTGACCGCTTCTACGCAGACCTCCGTCGAGCTTACATTAAGAAGCGAAGTCAGCAATCAGGGCGACTGGCTCATGCGCGGCTCTTATAGCTTTATCCGCTGGGACAAGGACCATGCCGACTTGGGCAAGGTCTATGGCTATGCCGCAAAGACCAAGGGCAAGGTAGAAGCCGGCCAGTTCACCAAGGTGGGTGCAGGCGCCTTTGTTCCGCCTCTCCGCGCTTACCTGCTTTACCAGGGTGACAAGGCCCTCGAAAAGTCCGTCGAATCCACTGAAGTCGAGCTGCCCGAAACGATCGGCGTGAAGCTCATCGACAAGAATAATGGCACTACCCGCCTTGCAAAATGGAACATGGCCACGGGCGAAATCGTGAAGGTGAACGGTTGGTTTGACCTCAAGGGTCGCAAACTCAATAGCAAGCCCCAAAACAAGGGCATGTTCATCGGCAACACCAAAGTTCAAAAGTAATTATTAAAGGTTGGTTATGGAAAAGAAAGAATATAAAGCACCGAAAATGGAAATTGTAGATTTCGAAGCTCAGGCTTGCTTGCTCGCCGGTAGTAGCGAAGAATGCCAAGACGGCGAATACTGCGACGAACTCGGCTAATATATAAGCCTCCGTTCAAGGTTTAGCAAAACAAGGCAAAGTAATTTGTCTTGTTTTTTTATTTTACATGTAATATAAATAAAATATTCATTTTAGCCTCTTTTTTCTACATTGCCTCCCGCCAAAAAATTTGGAGGAATCATGAACGCAAAAGTTCTTACAGCCGCTACGGTTGCGGCTTTGTCTTGCCTTGTTTCTACCGTTTGGGCCGAAAGACCTGATGGGGAAAAGCCGGTGTGCACTTTCCAGGGCGGAGCATATTACGAATCCAACAACACGCTGTATCTGGAATCGGTCAACGACGAAAATGCAAAAGTCGAGATTTCAGAAGAAACCAAGAATTGCGTAAACGGATACGTCGGCAACGGTGAATTCAATCTTGTAGTGGAACGCAATACAAAGCTGTCTGCGAATTCAACCATTGTGCTCCCCGCCAACTATTCGCCGAAAAGTTCTTGCATCGAGCTATATGAACCGAACCAATTCTCCACCGACGACAATGGCAATTGGGGTGTTACCGCGAAAAACCTGAAAGGACAGGGTGACGTTAACAAGGCTACACTCATGATTACCCATACCGATCGCGATGAATGCAAAAATATCACGGATATCGAATTTACCGCAAAAAACTTGACAAAGTTTGATGATGGTACCGATTTGGCCGTATGGCTCTACAATGACAAAACCCAATATTGCGACTGGATTTTTCAAGGCACATATAAATATATCCGCTGGGACAAGGACAATGCCGACTTGGGCATCGTTTATGGTTACGCCGCCAAGGACAAGGGCAAAGTCACAGCCGGCCACTTTACCAAAGTGGGCGCCGGCGCTTACATTCCGCCCATGCGCGCCTACCTCAAATACAGAGGTCAAACTCCGCTCGCCAAGTCCGTCGAATCCATCGTGGAACTGCCCGAAACAATCGACGTAACGCTAGTCGAAGAAGATGGCACCACCCGCCTTGCCCGCTGGAATACAGTCACGGGCGAAATGGTCAAGGTAAACGGCTGGTACGATCTTAAGGGCCGCAAACTGAACAGCAAGCCCCAAAACAAGGGCATGTTCATTGGCAATACCAATATTCAGAAATAATCACCGGGGGATTAGAGACTATGGAAAAGAAAGAATACGAAGCACCGAAAATGGAAATCGTCGATTTCGAAGCTCAGGCTTGCTTGCTCGCCGGCAGCGGCGAAGAGCCTGAAGGCTGCGATGATTATTGCGATGAACTCGGCTAATTAAGCCTGCTCGTCCACAATGACCTTGTAGAATTCAAGGAACTGGGCGGGCGAAAGTTCTTCGGCGCGAACGGTTGTCGGATAATCCAGGAGCTCGATGGCTTCCTGGATTTTCTTTTTGTCGTAGGCGCGGCCGAACGAGTTGGCAAGCGTCTTGCGCTTTTGAGTGAAGGCGGCGCGCACGAAGTCGAAGAATCCTTCGGGGGCCGCGAGCGCATCGGCCTTGGGCGTAAGAAGCATGGTGGCGCTGTCCACATTGGGGCGCGGCGTAAAATGCTCGGGGCCAATCTTGCGGAGAATCTGCGTATCGGCGTAGGCGGATACAAGTACAGACAAACTGCCATAATTACTGCTGCAGGGGCTTGCACAGATGCGCTCGGCGACTTCGAGCTGCACCATTCCCATAAATCCCTTGGTCAAATGCAGTTTCGGCATCAGGCCCGCGATAATCGCAGTCGACACGTTGTAGGGCAAGTTTCCTGTGACCCAGGGCTTTTCGTGGGCATCTAAAAAAGCCTGCAAGTCAAACTTCAGAAAATCAATGTTTTCAATATGGAAGTTCTCACGGCCCTGGAATTTTTCTTGCAAAAATTCCACGCACTGCTCGTCGATTTCGACGGCAGTGAGTTCCACGGCGCGTTCGAGCAAGTGTTCCGTAAGGGCGCCGTGCCCAGGGCCGATTTCAAGCACCCAGTCGCCCGCATTCGCAGGCAAATCGCCCGCAATCATCTGCGCGGTAGGTACATCCAGAAAGTTCTGACCAAATTTACGGCGGCGTGCTCTATCCATACCGTCAAAGATAGAAATAAAAAGCCCGCAATTCAATTGCAGGCCTTTCAAGTTATACTTTAAAGATTTTTCTAGAGTCTAGCCTTTACAAGCTTATACAAGTCGGCGAATACGGCATCAGGCGTACGGTCGGCATCGATAGCCGCAATGCAGTCGCTGTAATCGCGGGCCGCGGCAAGGTACCCCTTGCGCACCCTCTCGAAAAATTCGGCCTTCTCGCTCTCCAATCGATCGGGTGCCTCGCCCCGCTTCGCGGTACGCGCGCGTCCCCTGGCCACGTCAATGTCAAGCACCACGGTGAGCTCCGGAAAGCAACCGTCGCAAGTGATCTCGGTCAGGCGCTGCACAAGATCAGCGCCCAAGCCGCGGGCATAACCCTGGTAGGCAAAAGTGCTCCAAGCAAAGCGATCGGCAATCACAATCTTCCCGGCATCAAGCGCGGGCTGAATGATTTCTGCAATCACCTGGGCGCGTGCTGCATTGTACAACAGGAGTTCCGTCTTGTCGCTCATGATTCCCTTGAAACTCGTATCCAAAAGAATCTCGCGCACGCGTTCCGAAATCTTCGCGCCGCCCGGTTCGCGCAACTTCACCACGGAATAACCCTCCTTGGTGAGCGCATCAATCAGCATATCGATCTGGGTCGTTTTGCCCGAACCGTCGATACCTTCTAAACTAAAAAAGTGCTTAGCCGTTTTCATAATAAAATCACAATTACTTCAAAAAGGTAGAAAAAAATCAACCGGAACCAAGAAAATACTATCTTTACAACGCTTTTTGCAACTAATGGAGTTTTTATGCCTTCTGAAAATGCGATTATTGAACGTGCCGAAATGTACCTGCGCAAGCTCTCTTGCGGAATCAACCCCCTGACAGACGAAATCCTGCCCGAAGGGGATTCCTGCAAACAGGAACGCATCAGCAAGTGCCTCGCCTACGTCGCATCGCTTTTGCAGCAGCAGCTCAACCACGACCAGGTGGCCCCCATGCCCACCGCCGAAAAGCCGCGCGTAGCAAAGAAGAATGCAAAGCCCGCCATGCAAGATTTGGCCATCGACGCCGAAACCCTGAAGGGTTACCGCTTCTTTGATTACCCGGTTTCGATTTCCCGCGTGGTGCGCAACGTGAACGAACTTTTGCCCAAGAACATGAACCACCTGCTCTATGCCGACGTGGCAAACTTCCTGGTGCAAGAAGGCATTCTCGAAAGGCAATCTACCGAAAGCGGAACCGACGCCAACCTGCCCACCGCCAAGGGTGAATCTTACGGATTCGAAAAGGGCGAATCGGACCTGCGCGGACACCATAACATTTATACGCAGTGCTGGCAACAGGCACAGCAGTTCATTCTCGACAACATTCAAAAGTGCGTCGACATTGCAAACGAACGCTTTGCCAAGCGCAAGGCCAACCAGGCTCAAGATTTTCAAGACGACCAGGAATACGCTCCTAAACGCGTGCAAAGGGAAAAATTCCACCTGACCGCCGAGCAGCTGGCCGACTACCCCGCCGAAGACACACCCGTGCCCGTGAGCGAAATCGCTCGCCGCCTGAACACCCTTGTTGGCGAGAACATGGAACGCATCTACTACAAAGTCATTCGCGACTGGTACGTGGAACAAGGCTATCTTGAATTCAAGACATCACCCGAAGGCCGCAGCGCATTCCTGCCCACCGAAAAGGGCTCCATGAGCGGACTCTTCGTGGAATCCCGCACCGGCAAAGATGGCGAACTCTACGACGTAGTAATGTACGACGCCAAAGCCCAGAAGATTTATCTGGACCACCTCGCAAGCGAAAACTAATACAACCCGCAAAATTTATCCCGGTGACAAACCGGGAAATTTTTTATACAAAAAAAGCCGTCGATTAAGACGGCTTCTTTTTAGTTACTTTATTCCAAGTCCTTGCCGTGGCACTTCTTGTACTTGAGGCCAGAACCGCACCAGCACGGATCATTGCGGCCGAGCTTCGGAGCCTGCTGCTGGGCGCGACGGCGTGCAGCGGCGAGCATGGCGGGGTTCACCTGGCGAGTGCCCGGAAGCGCAGACTGCGGCATCGGCTGGGATTCTTGCTGTTCTTCGGAAATCGCATTCGTTTCAGAAGTAGCGGCGGTGCCTGCGAGTCCTGCGGGCTTTGCACCTTCAGCGCTCATCTGTTCTTCGACCGGGGCAGCTTCCTGCTGTGCGGCAGGGGCTTCAGCGTTTTCTGCAGGGGCGGCATTGTTGGCAGCAGCGGCCTGGGCTTCTTCGGCGGCCTTCCTTTCAGCTTCGAGCTGTTCCTTGCTCTTGAGCTGCAACTGGTCAGGCGACACTGTCACACCGTTCGGGAGCGTAATGCGGATGTTCAAGATGCGGAGCGCGGTGAGCGTCGCGATCTTTTCCATGCAGCCTTCGAACATCTTGAAGCCTTCGTTCTTGTAGACCATCAGCGGGTCCTTCTGGGCGTATCCGTGGAAACGGATAGAATCCTTCAGCTGGTCCATGGCGTACAAGTGTTCCTTCCACACCTGGTCAATGGTCATCAACAAGAAGCGGCGTTCAATCTGGCGGAAGTCAGCTTCCGGAATAATCTTCGTGAGCTTGTCGTAGCGGACCTTGCACAGGTCAATGATTTCATCGAGCACCTGTTCCGGCGTCTTGCTCATGGCATCTTCGAGCGTGAGGCTGTATTCCATGCCGAGGCTACGCTGCAAGTCAATGTGCAGGCCTTCCAGGTTCCAAGCTTCGGCATAAGTCTTGGCCGGAATGTACTGAGACACCTTGATATCGCAGGCGTCTTCGATGCGGTTCATGATTTCTTCGCTGATGTCTTCGCCGTTCAGAATGCGACGGCGCAGGCCGTAAATCACCTTACGCTGTTCATTCATCACGTTATCGTAGTCGAGCAAGTGCTTACGAATGTCGAAGCTCTGGCCTTCCACGCGGCGCTGAGCACCACGAATCGAGCGGCTCACGATCGGGTGGGTAATCACTTCGTCTTCGCCCACGCCAAAACGGGTCATCAGGTTCTTGACGCTATCGCCACCGAAGATACGCATCAGGTTGTCGTCGAGGCTCAAGAAGTACTGGCTGGAACCCGGGTCCCCCTGACGGCCGGAACGACCACGCAGCTGGTTGTCGATACGGCGGGATTCATGACGTTCGGTGCCAAGCACATGCAAACCGCCAAGCTCGGTAACTCCCGGGCCAAGGGCAATGTCGGTACCACGACCGGCCATGTTGGTTGCAATCGTCACCTTGTCCTTGTAGCCGGCGTACTGAATGATTTCAGCTTCGCGGCCATGGTTCTTCGCGTTCAAGACTTCGTGCGGAATGCCTTCCTTTTCAAGGAGGCCATGCAGGTGTTCGGACTTTTCGATGGATGCCGTACCCACGAGGAGCGGCTGTCCCTTGCTGTGGCGTTCCTTGATTTCGGCCACAATGGCGCGCCACTTGGCATCTTCAGACTTGTACACCATGTCCTGCAGGTCCTTACGGATGCAAGGCTTGTTGGTCGGAATCACCCAAGTGTTCATGTTGTAAATCTTGATGAATTCCGTGGCTTCGGTTTCGGCGGTACCCGTCATACCCGAAAGCTTCTTGTACATGCGGAAGTAGTTCTGGAACGTAATCGTTGCAAGCGTCTGGTTTTCGCGACGGATCTGCACGCCTTCCTTGGCTTCAATCGCCTGGTGCATACCGTTGCTGTAGCGGCGGCCTTCCATGAGGCGGCCCGTGTTTTCGTCGACGATGATGATTTCGGTATCGCGGACGATGTAGTCCACGTCCTTTTCGTAAAGGTACCAGGCCTTGAGGGCGTTATCCAAGAAGTGCACCCAGTCGGCATGTTCGCCGTACAGGTTCGTGATGTGCATGAGTTCCTGGATGTGGTTCACGCCCTTTTCGGTCAGCTGGATGTTCTTGTCCTTTTCGTCGACCGAGAAGTCCTTGTTCTTAATCAGCTGTTTGGCGATCTCGTTTGCCTTGGCGTACTTTTCGGTAGCGTCTTCGGCCGGGCCACTAATGATAAGCGGCGTACGGGCTTCGTCAATCAAGATGGAGTCCACTTCGTCGACGATACAGAAGTTCAGTTCGCGCTGCACCAGCTGGCTGGGTTCCACGGCCATGTTGTCGCGCAGGTAGTCAAAGCCGAATTCGTTGTTGGTACCGTAGGTCACATCGCTGTTGTAGCTCACGCGGCGTTCTTCGGGGTTCAGGCCGTTCACGATCAGGCCCACCGTGAGTCCGAGGAACTTATAGACCATACCCATCTGCTTGGCGTCACGGCCAGCGAGGTAGTCGTTCACGGTCACCACGTGCACACCGTGGCCAGAAAGACCGTTCAGGTAAACCGGGAGGGCGGCAGCAAGCGTCTTACCTTCACCGGTTGCCATTTCGGCAATAGCGCCTTCGTGGAGCACCAAGCCACCGATCATCTGCACGTCGAAAGGCATCATGCGGAACGGCTTCACCGATTCGGGGTAAAGTTCGCGGACCTTTGCGTATACGGAGGCGGGCAGGTAGACTTCCCATTCGTTCTTGCCGGCGGCAAGTTCGGCCTTCGCGGCGTTCACCGATTCCTGGAGCTCGGGGCCCAGGCGGCTAAAGTCAAAGTTGAATTCCGGCTTGAAGATATTGAAGATACCCAGGCGGCGGTCGCAAGCTTCTTGGCAAACGGCGAATGCTTCGACCTTGATGTCTTCGAGGGTAGCGCCATTCTTGAGCTTTTCGCGGAATTCCGCACTCTTGGCGGCAAGGGCGGCGTCATCTAAAGCTTCCAGGGCTTCGCGGGCCTTGTGGATTTCGGCAATCACCGGGCGCAGCTGCTTGACTTTACGTTCGTGCGGGGTACCAAAGATCTTGTGAAGAACGGTATCGACTATGCTCATCTTTTTCCTTTTTACGGCCGAGGGCACTGCCCGCGGACACTGATTAAAAAATTACGGGGATAATTTAGCAAATAACATGCCAATTCAAAATCGTTTAGTCTTGAAACAGGGGCCTATAGCCGAATCTATCGCAGAATCTGGGCGAGCATCGCCTTGCAACCCTCGTTTACATCGTCCCAAGTTGCCACAAAATCGCCAGTATACCAGGGGTCTGCCACGTCGCGACTCTTGTGCGCCCAATCCATCAAGAGCGAGACCTTGCGATTTTCCACCGGGCCAGATGTTTCACGCGTGTACACGTCGGCCGGTAAAATCCAGCGCAGGTTGCGCAAATTGTTACGGTCCATGAGCACAATGTAGTCGTAATACTCGTAGTCGCGGGCAGTCATCTGACGCGCCGTCTTTCCACTGCAATCGATTCCGTGCATGGCAAGCATGCGGCGTGCCGGCGGATACACCGGATTCCCGATCTCTTCGGTACTTGTCGCGGCACTCGCAATTTCGAATTCTACATCCGCTAACGATTCAGCAGGCAAATCCCGCACCAACTTTTTCATCACGAATTCAGCCATGGGGCTTCGGCAAATGTTCCCGTGGCACACAAACAAAATCTTGATTTTCATGCGAAAAATATAGTATCTTTAAAGCCATGAAAAAGCCCGTAAGCAAAGCCACGCGCACCCGCGTCACCCATGAATTCCCGGCCCTATACGACCGCGAATCGCAAGTGCTCTTGCTCGGCTCCATTCCCTCGCCCAAGTCGCGCGAAATGGCATTCTATTACGGGCACCCGCAAAATAGATTCTGGAAAGTCATGGCAACCGTTCTCGGCGAAAGCGTGCCCGAAACCATCGCGCAAAAAAAGGCCATGCTCAAAAAGCATCACGTGGCGCTATGGGACGTTCTGGACAGCTGCACCATCGTGGGTGCAAGCGACACAAGCATCGAAGACCCTGTTGTCAACAACATCGGCGAACTGGTAAAGAAATCAAAGGTTTCTCGCATCTTCTGCACAGGCGCCACAGCTTATAATTTATATAAAAAATTTTGTGCAAATGATGTCGGCATTGAGGCTATCAAGCTCCCGTCCACATCGCCTGCCAACTGCGCCGTATCGCTCGAAAAACTCGTTGCAGCGTATAAAGAGATTCTACTATGCCCCTAAAGATTGTACGTAACGACATCACGAAAGTCAAGGCCGACGCCATCGTGAATTCCGCCAACAAGAATCCGATTTGCGGGGGAGGCGCCGAATACAGTATTTACGAAGCCGCAGGCCGCGAAGCCCTTTTAGCCGCACGCGAAAAAATCGGTCCGCTCAAGGTGGCCGAAATTGCAGTGACACCGGCCTTTGCGCTCAACGCCAAGTACATCATCCACACCGTAGGCCCCAGGTGGAACGGCGGTGTTTCCGGTGAAACATTGGCACTTGCAGGCTGCTACCGCGGCGCCCTCGAAAAGACAAAAGAACTCGGTTGTAATTCCATCGCGTTCCCGCTCATCTCTAGCGGCGTGTTCAAATTCCCCAAAGACAGCGCCCTCAAAATCGCGCTGCGGGCTATCGGCGAATTTCTAGATTCCAACGAAATGGACATACAGCTGGTCGTTTTCGACCGCAAGGCCTTCGAAGTTTCCGAAGAGCTGTACAGCGACATTCACGCCTATATTGACGACAATTACGTCAACGACAAATACGACGATGTCCACAATTACATAAGCAGCAACCGCTGGAAAGACAACTTCAACATATTTGATCATGTTGAACGTCTTCAAGAAAACGGCGCCGAAAGCACACCTGATACATCTGATGAAATATTATGCTGCCCCATATTCAGCTCCGCAAGAGCCACAAAACAGGAAGCCACAGAAAGCAGTCTCGCCGACCTCATGTCCAATCCGGGCGAATCGTTCCGCGACAGGCTCATCAACTTGATCCGCGAAAAGAACGAAGACGACGTCCAGGTCTACAAGCGTGCAAACCTGAACCGCAAGCATTTTTCCAAAATCCGCAGCAAGGCAGACTACAAGCCCACCAAAAAGACGGCACTCGCGCTCGCCGTCGCACTCCGGCTGAATCTCGACGAAACAACCGACCTGCTTGCCCGCGCCGGAATCGCGCTTTCGCCCTCCAACAAGGGGGACCTGATCGTCAAGTACTTTATCGAGCGCCAGATGTATGACATCTGGGAAATCAACAGCATGCTGTTTAAATACGGTCAACCCGCCCTCGGCGCCTAACCGCAAAATCCTGAAAAACGCCCTTTTCAAATGTCGCCTGCCAGGCGACCAATTTCGCCTTTACGGCATCTATAATTGTCTCCGTTAACCCTAAAAAGCCGCAAAAAGAGCGGCACGGAGGCAATCATGAAACAAGGACTCACCGAAATCGTATTCATCCTCGACCGTAGCGGTTCCATGAGCGGGCTCGAAAAGGACACCATCGGGGGCTTCAACAGCACCATCGAAAAACAAAAGCAAGAAGCGGGGGAGGCCTACGTCTCGACCGTCCTCTTCGACACCGAGATGGAAGTGCTCCATGACCGCGTCCCGCTCGCGCGCATCGAGCCCCTGACCGAAAAGGAATACTATGCCCGCGGCGGTACGGCGCTTCTTGACGCCATCGGTGGCGCCATCCACCACATCGGAAACGTGCACAAGTACGCCCGCGAAGAAGACCGCCCCGAAAAGACCATCTTCGTCATCACCACCGACGGCTACGAAAATTCCAGCCACAAGTACACCGCCGAACATGTGAAACAGATGATCGAACGCCAGAAGCAGAAATACGGCTGGGAATTCATTTTCCTCGGCGCAAACATCGACGCTCTCAAAACCGCAAGGAACTTCGGCATCAGCGAAGAACGAGCCGCCAACTTCGTAAACGACGGCGCGGGAATCAAGATGATGTACGAAGCGGAATGCTGTCTCATGAGCGACATCCGCAACAACCGCGTCGATGACCGCGCTTGGAAGGCAAAAGTCGACGCCGATTACAACCGCCGCGGCAAGCGATAATCCGCAAAAACGGACGCCTTATTTTATCAACATCGTACATTGTATTACACAAAATGTAAAACGCTATAAAAACTCGATTGTTGATATCCTGTGTATATTCAAAAAACACTATTCCACAGGATTTGGGCATATCCCACAACATATCCACAAAAGGCATATGTTTCACGTGGAACATATGTCATTTTGCTATGACATTTCAACAATCTATTGTCAATCCTATTAGACAAATCCAAAACTTATCCACCAAAATAAAAAACATCGTGTTTCACGTGAAACGCGATGTTTATATTATGTTTATAAAAGTTATCAACAATCTGTGCGATTGTTGCATGCGAAATTAGAATTTCACAGTACGCGGAGCGGCGCCAAAGGCGTAGAACGTGGCGGTTGCATCCTTGAAATAGAGCACTTCGGTGTTCGGATCTTCGACAGAATACATGGACCTGAGTTCAGGATAATGTTCAAGCATGTCGGCCTTAGGCTCACGGCGGTCGTCGCGGACGAGCGTGCCGGCAACGCGGAGCCACTTGTTGCCTTCTGCGTTCATGGCGCAAATTTCAACCTTGCCGTTTTGCTGGATCTGTTTGGAGCAATCCTTGGTCTTGGACGTCTGGATATAGAGCTTGCCCTCGAAAATGTTGGCAGTGCCAAATGGGCGCACGCGCGGCTGGTCACCTTCGACCGTTGCCAAAAAATAGGCGCCACATTCCTTGAGAAATTTTACGACTTCTTCCATATTGATCTCCTATTAATATTCTTTCCTATTCACAATATAGTAAAAAGAATTAATGCGAGGTCGCAATAATCCGCGTATAAATTTCTTCCATTTGAGTGGAGAAGCAGCAGAAGATTACCTTCTTCACTTTTTGAGCCGGATAATTCTGGACCATCTTCACGGCAATCTCGGTGGCAGCTTCCCAAGGGTAACCATAAACGCCTGTCGAAATAGCGGGGAAGGCAACCGTCTCACATCCATTCGCTTCAGCAAGATCCAGGCAATTTTTATAGCAAGATTCCAGAAGTGCCGGTTCACCATGCAGGCCATCCCGATAAATCGGGCCTGGAGTGTGGATAACAAACTTCGCCGGCAACCTAAACCCCGGGGTGATTTTGGCCTTACCCGTTTCGCAACCGTTCAAAGGAATGCAGGCCTTCAGAAGCTCCGGACCAGCAGCCCTGTGAATAGCTCCATCAACACCGCCACCTCCCAAAAGTGAACAATTGGCGGCATTCACAATCGCATCCACATTCAGTTTGGTGATATCACCTTGAATAATTTCAATCTCAATCATTTAAAACCTCGACTATAATATAGTTAAAGATATTCCAGCAATAATGTTGATTATGTGAATAGATGTTGAAAACTCTTTTTTCCACCTTCTCTTTTTATATATATTATAGTGGGGTTATTATGAAAATCGAACATATCGCCATCTGGGCAAAAGATATCGACAAGGTCTGTGAATTCTACCGAAAGTATTTTGGTGGGGTAGTTCACCCGATTTACCATAATCCGACAAAACAATTCACCAGCCGATTCGTCACTTTCGACGATGGCGCCCGTTTGGAAATAATGCACCGCCCCGACATCGATCATGTTTGGCCTGTAACTCACAATCGCATGTTTGCTTCTCCGAAGCCAACTCGCTTCGGTTCGGCAATAAAAATATGCAAGCGTATTTTTACTGCACTCACCTCGCTAACGTTCCACGTGGAACATTGCGGCCTAACCCATCTTTCCTTTTCGGTCGGTTCAAAGGAAGAGGTGGACCGTCTCACCAAACAAATGTCCACTGATGGAATCCAGGTGGTAGGGCAACCCCGAACCACTGGCGACGGGTATTATGAAAGTGTGATCCTGGATCCCGAAGGCAACAGGGTAGAGATTACAGTTTAGAAAAATGGCGGAGTTAGGTATGAGGAGAACATTCATTATATTGGTAGCGGCGTTTTTGAATGCCCATGCAGTCGATTGTATTAGACGCACATTCGATTATTTCGCAACGGACTTCGAAAATCATGTACTCGTCTTGCCCAGCGAAATGTTCCCGGATAGTATCCATCAGAAACAAAACGGACGAGTCAATACCATCAAGTATCATTGGACAGGCAACCACCTTGACAGCATGAGCCTATCCCAATCTTGCCTTGCACACGGTTACGAAAAAAAATCCACCTTCATTCCCGACTGGAAAATTGACTCCACCAAGGTAGGCAAGATCAAGAAATACGACTGGAAATCTCTGAAAGACGGATGGCACTTTACGGTCTACCGCGGAAAAGATTCCGTCTATATCGATAATGACAATGAACAGCATCAGATATTCTACCTCAAAAACGATACCATTTACGAAGTCAACAACTGGGTTCCCAGGAATTTAAAAACATACCGCGACCCCGATAATAAAAACAAGTGTATTCGAAAAAGCGATAATAACTTTATCATCGACACTTATGAATATGAAATGAAGGGGAGCATCCTCATCCAGAAATCAATCAAGTTCGACCACAACAGATACATCAAAGCCCCCGGCCCCTGCATGGGCGGCAACGAATACACCACTATATATTATAAGATGTGAAATGTGTAATGTGAAATGTTTGGTCCTTAGATGTGTTTCACGTGAAACGTCCGCAGGGCGAATGCAGCGCCCATACTTGTATGGGCATTGCTGAGCCCCAGGATGTCGGACTTTGGCGAAGCCAAAGGCCAAACATTTTTTATTATATTTCTTCATATGAAAAAACTAATCCTCATTCTCTCCTTTGTTGCATTGAACGTCTTCGCCATCAACTGCCGCGACTACATGCAATACACATTCTCTGATTCAGAAGATTTCATTGTCGACAGTGCCTATGTCGCCAATACTGGATACGACACTATCTACTACGCACCTATAAAATACTACTATACGAATAACAAACTGGACAGCATGATTCGTTGCGTCGGAAAAAACTGTTGGACATATAAGACCAAATACTTGAAAGAGAAAACAGATTCCACATTAAATATGACAATGTTCATTGACGATTGGAAATCAGAAAAAAATCATATTCTTGCAAAATGATTCTGCCATCACATACGATTATAGCGATGATAAAGAAAAGCTGGAGACAATCAGTGACATTACCACTCTCGTTTTGCGCAATGACACATTGTACGAAAACCGCAAAAGCACCAATGAATATGATGATATAAAAAGCGTAATAACGACCCCAGATCCTAGCGACGAAAATGTATGCAACATTAGCGAGACGAAAACAACATATTACGGACAATCCAATACCACAACATATCAGGAAATCATAACCAATACCGAAAATGGTTTTGTGGTATCCGCCAGCAATACCGATCAAAAAATATTCTTCGTCTATACCAATTCCACCACCTCGATCCTCCGCAAAAACAAGCCGGCATTTATCCCCGAAAAGGACAAACATTTTGACCTTCTCGGCCGCCCCGCCAACAAAAAATATATCATAAGTGTTCCACGTGGAACATCGGCGAAGTAAAACTATTCTTTTTTATAAACACAAAATCCACATTTATCAAAAACTTATCCACGGATATTTTTAAAAAGTGAAAGGGCGCCAGCCCTTTTTTCTCGTATTCACATTTCATAATACTAAATTGTTCCACGTGGAACGTTCCTATAGAAACAACACAACTCAGCAGAATCTCTTGAACCAGTTCTTGACAGAACATGGTGTGCAGCTGTCCGAAGATGTACTCGGCAAGCTTTATGATTTTGCGGACTTGGTGGTAGAAACCAAGCAATTCGGTAACCTGATTTCGGCAAAGGACTCCGAGAAATTCCTGAGCAGGCATATCGCAGATTCACTCGTTCCCTATATATATATTAGACGAGAGATGAGAGACGAGAGACGAGAGAATAATTCGGGTTCTCTTTCGTCTTTCGTCTGTAGCGAGCCTGCGAGCGTTCTCTCGTCTAAACGCTGGGCCGATATGGGTGCGGGGGCAGGTTGCCCCATTTTCCCGCTCGCCATCGTAATGCCCGAAGTAGAATTTTTTGCGGTTGAACCCCGCAACATGCGTGTGCAGTTCATGAAGTACGCCAAGGAAAAACTGCACCTGGACAACCTCACCGTCGTAGGCAAGCGCTTCGAGACTTCGTCCCTTGCCTATCTGGATTTTGTGAGTTGCCGCGCACTCTCGACTTTCGAAAACGACTGGGAACGCGCCCAGCCGGGACTCAAGCGTGGTGGAAAATTCCTTACGCTGAAAAGTTACAACAATATTGTTCACCTGGAAAATAACCCGGAAGTACATGTATACAAATATGCACTACCGCAGGAAGAACAAGTTTACGCCTTAGTCACTCGAGGTAATGAATGAGTAAAGTGATAGCAGTCTGCAACCAGAAAGGTGGCGTGGGTAAGACCACGACCGCTGTGAACCTGGCCGCCAGTTTTGCCGCATTGGAAAAGAAGACACTCCTTATCGACATGGACCCGCAGGGTAACGCGTCGCAAGGTTTGGGCTACAACGAACTCCAGGATGTGGATATCCACGAAGTCCTGAACATGGCCGACAATCCGGATAATGTCACCTACGACAATCTCAAGGAAGCTATCCTCGACACGAGCCTCGACTACCTCAAGGTCATCACTTCGGGCCCGGATCTCGCCGTCATGGAAATCGAGCTGGTGAACGCCATGAGTCGCGAACGCAGACTCGAACGCGTGATGAATGTCTTGAAGCAGTCCTTCGAATTCATTATCATCGACGCTCCTCCGAGCCTGAACCTTTTGACGCTGAACGTGCTGACCGCAGCTACCAGCGTCCTGATTCCGGTGCAGTGCGAATACTACGCCCTGCAGGGTATGACCGAACTTTTCAAGACCATCCGCGAAGTCCAGAAGAACCTGAACGCGAACCTCAAGATCGAAGGCGCGCTTCTTACCATGTACGATTCCCGCTTGAGCCTCTGCAAGCAGGTCGCCGAAGAAGTTCGTGAAAACTTGAGCGACACCGTGTTCCAGGCAATGATTCCGAGAAACGTGAAACTCTCCGAAGCTCCGAGCCACGGCAAGCCCGCCATTCTTTACGATGTGCAGAGCAGCGGTGCTCAGGCCTACATGAAACTCGCCGAAGAAATCTTGAACAAGGGAAAGTAGTAAATGGGTAAAAAGTCTTTCGCATTGGGTCGCAGCCTCGCCGATATCCTCAAGGACCACTCCGCTCCGGCAGCCTCCGACATTCAACAGTCCAATCCACAATCCGACGAAACCATCGCCGAAAAATCTGAAACTGTTGATAACTCCCAGAAAGTCGTCGAAATCAATGTCGAACTTATCGACCCGAACCCGTTCCAGCCGCGTAAGGTTTTCAGCGACGACGAACTGGTGGAACTTGCCGAATCGATTGAACAGCACGGTTTGATCCAGCCGATCGCCGTCCGCAAGGTGGGCGACCGTTACCAACTCATCAGCGGTGAACGCCGTACCCGCGCAAGCAAGCTCGCCGGACTCCCGACCATCAAGGCCCAGGTTTACGAAAACCTCGACGACAAGGCCATGGCCGAATGGGCGCTCATCGAAAACATCCAGCGTGTCGACCTGAATCCGGTCGAAATCGCCAAGTCATATCAACAATTAATCGATAATCACGGCTATACTCACGAAGATTTGTCCAAGATTGTGAGCAAGTCCCGCTCCGCAATTACTAACAGTCTTCGCCTCCTCAAGCTCCCGGAAGTCGTCCTTTTGTGGATAGAAGAAGGAAAAATTTCGGGCGGTGCCGCTCGCGCCCTCTGCAGCGACAAGATCAAGAATCCTGAAGAAGTCGCCAAACGCATTATCGAAGAAGGCCTGAACGTCCGCCAGATCGAAGCGATCGCCCGCGGCGAAGAACCGAAGGCAGCCGAACAGCCGGCACCGGAAACCGAAGACCAGCCGGAAGTTCACAAGCCCGAAGTCGAAGCCAAGCCGAAGCCGGAACTCAGCGCCGACATGAAACAGTTCGAATCCCGCCTCGAAACCTTCTTTGGCACCAAGGTCCAAATCAACCCGAGCGCCTCGACCGAGACCAAGGGTTCAATCGTTATTAACTATTATTCCATGGACGACCTTACCCGAATCCAGGAACTCATGGAAAATCGATAGATGAAAGGCAAGTACTATAAAGTTCAAATCATTCCGGAAGACTCCAAGGAAATCAAGAGCTACCGTATCAACACGAAATGGTTCCTGTTCCTGAAAATCTTCCTGGTCGCCCTTGTAATCGGTACCGGATTCCTTATTTATAATGCAGGCCGAATTGGCCGCATGATGATTAACTACGAAAAGATTCGCACCGCAAACGGTCAGCTCGTAAAGCAAAACGCCAACTACGAAGAACTCTTCTTGAGAATCGACTCTCTTTGGGTTCTCGAAGAACGCATCCAGAATATCCTGGGCACGTTCATCGAAAACGATTCCGGCAAGATCAACAGTCTTATCGACAAGAGTAGGTTCGCCCACACGCCATCGCAAAAAATCGACGTCGATTACGAAGGCGGCTGGAAATCTCACGAAGACAAGGTCCGTTTGGAACACATTCCTAACGTGATTCCGGTAGTCGGAATGGTAAGTAAGAAATTCAGCGAAATGGACGACCACCTGGGAACCGACTTTTCGGCCCAAGTCGGAAACCCGGTGTTTGCATCGGGTAGCGGAGTCGTAGAGTTTGCCGGCTCCAAGAATGAACTGGGCAATACAGTCGTTATCGACCACGAGAACGGTTACAAGACAAGTTATTCACACTTGAAAGATATCAGAACCCGCAAGGGCAGAAATGTCGGTAAAGGCGAAATAATCGGAACAGTTGGCAATACGGGTAACAGCAGTGCCCCGCACTTGCACTACTCAATCAGTAAAGATGGCAAGGACATGGACCCGGAACTGTTCATTAACTATTAAAAAGTTACAAGGTTTAAGATACTAGTTAGCGGAAATTTTTTATAGATTCACTATAACTAAATTGATTTTCACCTAAGAGGAAAAAATGGCTACAAAAGAACAAGAAATCACTCAGATCGGTCACAGCGTGACCATTAAGGGCGACATCAGCGGCAATAGCGACGTGCGCGTTGCTGGCAACGTCATCGGCGGCATCTCTATCGAAGGCGAACTCATCGTCGAACGTCAGGGCGTGGTCGAAGCTGATATCAAGACTACCACTGCAGTGGTTGCCGGTTCTGTCAAGGGCAACATTGATTGCTCCGATAAGCTGATCCTCGAAAGCACTTCCCAGTTCGAAGGCAATATCAAGACCAAGCGTCTCATCATCCAGGAAGGCGCTATCTTCCAGGGCAACTGCCAGATGGGTGCACCTCAGGTTGCAGCCCAAGCAGCACGTCCTGCAGCTCAGCCTGCTCCCCAGCAGCCTAAGCAGCAGCCGGTCAAGGGTCCCAAGGATTTAGACCTTTAAGTCAAATTCACACCTATATCATTAAACACTAATTATTTATATAAATAGTAATAGTAATTAGCGCCGTGAATAGTGGATAGAATTGTGAAGATGGAAACATAACTCATTGATGGTCAAAAAGTTATAAAACTAAAATCAGTGAGTTTAAATGTTGAAAACTTTCAATCTGTTCACTTTTTTCAATGTTGATAAGTGTTGAAGTTGACTTTTCAATACCAATTCACAGGCGATACACCGAATTATGTTGAAAATCGGTATGATATGGGTCACATTTGGCAAAAAAGTGGAAAATTCTAGCGCTTTGGCCCTATTTAAAAGTTATATTGTACAGACAAAATGTCATCAAAGATCCTTAAAATAGGTCAAATATCCGATATCCATATCGGAAACGGAAACGAGCTCGTACAGGGAATCGACGTTTGTGCCAATTTCCGCAAAGCTCTGAATTCCGAGTCTATGCAAGGCCTGGATCTTTTGGTGTTGTCTGGCGACCTTTCCGAAAATTCGGAACCCGGCGCATACGAATACGTTGCATCTTTGTTGAAGGACTATAAAGCTCCAGTCTGTATCATTCCCGGTAATCACGACAAGCTCGATGTCATGCGCAAGTATTTTGACATCGAACATTTGATTCACGGTGACAGATGTTATTACCGCTACGACCTTGAAGGCAAGACAATTTTCTTCCTGGATAGCGGTTGCGGGAATGTTTCACAGGAACAGCTGGTATGGTTGAAAGAAGAAGCTTCGAAGATCAAGGGCGAAGTCATTCTCTTCATGCACCATCCGCCTTGTTTCTGCGGTCACCGTTTCATGGACTTGCGTTACCACCTTGAAAACATGGTTGAAGTCCAGCAAGTGCTTGCGGGTATCAAGAACTTGACCCACATCTACGCTGGTCATTACCATCATCACTTCGAAGTGAACATGGGACGCCAGATTGTGCATGTTGCACCGGCGACTCAGTTCCAGATTGACCCCAACGTACCCTATTTTAATCTGAAAAGTGCCGCTCCGGGCTGGCAATTGATTGAATGGGGCGAAAAATTTGTAGAAACTACAGTTTATTTTGAATAGACCCCTTGAATTTTTAAAACTATTTGACTAAATTTGGGAAAAATTTGGCGGCTTAGCTCAGTTGGTAGAGCGTCGGAATCATAATCCGCAGGTCTGTGGTTCGAGCCCACAAGCCGCTAGTATTTTGAAAAAGAGGCTGATATGTCAAGACGAATCCTAAAAGTGGCGTTGTTGATGATCGCCTCTTTTTTCGTAGCTCCGGCATTTATCGCTTGCGATAGCGCCGACGACAACGTACCTGAAATCAACCAGGTACAGGCATCCGCACCGAAGTCCGTGCCCATTGTGCAGGTCGATGCTTTCACTGCTCCGTCCTCTTCGGAAATTTCTTCTGAAAAGGCAAAGCTTTACGTGAAGGCAAGTGCCGCCCTCGTGGAACTCGGTGTGCGTTGGTCCGAACGTATCGATAAGGCTAGCGATACCGAAAAGATCCAGATCCTGAATGCCTACAATGTGGCCCGCGACCAGCTCTGTGCCCGCGTGGGTCTTGCCGGCATTGCCGAATACAACTGGATTACCACGGTCGCCGTGCCCGATCCGAAAAACAAGGCGACTTTCGAAGCAGCCGGAATGCGCACCGCGAACTAAGTTTTGCGGTAAGCAATTTAGTGTAATTTATACTAGATTATCGTAATTAAATCAGTTTAACTTGTGCCGCGCCAAAATATATATTTGGCGCGGTTTTTGGTGTGTTGTGGTTTTTCCACTACGGGGTTAGAATGTACACACCGACTGATTACGCGACAACTATCTTGTTATTCAAGATATTCTGCATTGCAGGATTGACGATACTTGCGTTCATTTATCTTTGCTGGGATTCTAGATTCTGGACAGACGAGGACTTTCCGGGAATGCGCCCGAAACGTGACGCTAGTCGTGAAGACTCTTCAGATCCGGAGAATACATCTTGTAAAAATCCCTGCCGTGTTCCTTTACAAAGTAAAGCGCCATGTCGGCAGAACGGTACAGGTCTTCGAATTTCCTACCGTGTTCGGGAAATACGGATATTCCTATTGAAATCGAGACGTGCCTTTCTAAAGGTTCGCCCGCGAAAAGGTGTCTGGCCTTATCCGAAATTTTTGCGGCAAGCCTAACGGCTGTGTCGGGCTTGATATCGCGCAGGTACACCATGAATTCGTCGCCACCGATTCGTCCTGCGGTATCCATTCCCTTGAACGAATTGTGCAGTATGTCGCCAATGGCCGTAAGTACGCGGTCTCCGGCGGCATGACCGAATGAATCGTTGATTTCCTTGAACTGGTCGACATCGATCATCATCAAGGCACCGCGTTCTTCGCTGTTGTTTTCGATGATCGCGCTGATTTCGCTTTCGGTTTCCTGCTTGTTCAGGAGTCCGGTAAGCGAATCGGTCTTGGAACGTTTTTCGAGTTCCAGCTTGAGCGACTGGATTTCGGTGACATCGTTGATGAGCGCGATAATCCCGTTGACGTTTCCGTTTTCGTCAAAGACCGGGCGCTTGATGAGTTCCAGGTACTCGACTCCGTTTGCACCTTCTTCCTTGATGACATAGTTGGTACCCTTGCCTGTGCGCAAAAGTTCCTTGTCCGATTCCATGGCCTTCAGGGCATTTTCCTTGTCTTCGCGAATTTCGATATCGGTCTTTCCGCGAATGGTCCAGTTCGGGTCGCCTTCGGTATGCAGGTGGTGCCAGTAGTGAGTCGCGAAAACGTACTTGCCTTCGGCATCTTTCAGGTAAATGTTCGACGGCAGTTCCTTCAGGATTTTTTCGACTTCGGAGAATGTGGCCGAGTCCTTGCCCCTGATGGTGTTGTTCAGTCGAAGCATGACAAGTTCCTTGCGGAACGGGGGCTCGAAGTATTCGTTTGCGCCGGCCTCGATGCAGAGCTTGTAATCGTCGGAACCTTCGACTGTAGCAATACCGATGTTCGGTATGCCGACAAAACGTTTGTCTTCGTTCAGGACTTTCTGTAACCAGAAGCCGCTTTGCTTGCATAGTTCCACGTTGAACAAGATGGCCGAAATATTGTCGTGTTGCTTGTCTACCAATTGCACCGCTTCTTTTTCGGAATCCACATCGATAATCGGATATTCTTCCGAGAGCATGGCGCGGAGTTTTTTGAGGACGGGACTATTGATTTGTATAAGAACAAGCTTACGCTTCGCGATAGGTTGAACTACCTTCGCGTCTTCCAGATTACAAAGATTTTCGTTTCCCAGTATCTGCATCTTCCAAACACTCTACTATGTACATATATATAACTTTTTTGCAAAAAGCGTATGGGGTTATATTCCATGCCGGAATAAATATCAGTACATTTCTGGATTACAGCTGTAAAAACGGCGGTGGGTCCAGCCGTACCAAAGCGCGGGATTTTCGGCGATACGGTTTTCGAGCCATCGGTTGAAGGCGTCATTTACGCTGTTGTCTGTCGGGGCGGTTTCAATTGCGTGCAGGATCTTTTCCGAAGATGTTTCCTCGAGCCAGCAAATGAAGATTGGAGTCTGCGGCCGGTGCTTTAGCAAAAAGTCCGGTAGCGGATTGACGTGTACCTGTTTTTCGAGGAACGTTGCCGTGGTGGCACTTTCAATTCGGCTGTCCTGATCCATCAGCAGGCAGAACAGATTTTTGTCGTCGAGGAGTCGCAAGAATTCGCGCGGGCTCTTCGCGTTCACAGAATAATTTCTCTGGTCGACGGAGCGAATCTTGTTTTCGACAATGCGGTTGAGCCATGCGGGTTTTAGCGGTATGTAGCTTGCCTTGAGCGGGATGCCCAAGCGGCAGAGCCAGGGGCCGATTGCTTCGTAGTTTCCGTAGTGTGCGGTCAGGAATATTCCGCCTTCGCGCATCTTTTTCAAAACGGGTTCGCTACCTTCTGATAATTTGTACGTAATCCCATTTTGAATGAACGGATAACTGCTAAAATCGTGCGGCAATTTTTTGAATAAATTAAAGTTAAAAAGAATATCGCAAACGTGGTGCGTAAGGTTCTTAATAATTTGTTTATATTTATTTGAATAAATTATTTTTGAGTGTTCAGGGTGGGTATATTGCAGATTGGCTTGTACGACATTTCGTTTCCAGCCAGATACGAGCAGCGCCCTGTATAATAGTTTTTCGAAAATGTAGCCGGTCTTGATCAAGGTGGTTAGTCCTTGTCTTTTTTTGGCTTCTTTTTATTAGAGTCGTTGGCGGATTCGCTGAAAGGGAATACGAACCGTCCGCGGAGGACGCAACCGGGGGCTCCGGGGTCGCATTCCTTTTTCCGCTTGTTGCAGAATGTGTTTCTCAAATGTCTGCACTCGTAACTCATGTACTGAATAATAGAAAAGAACCGGGAAAAAAGAAAAAACGGATAGAAACAGCGGCTATGATTGGCCATAGCTAGAATAAATATGTTAATAGAGTGTTGATAAATTGATTATTATGTGGATATAAAACAAAAAAATGGAAAAAAGTGAAAAAAAATGAAAAAAATGCGCAAAACCTCTTGACAATCGTCACATAAAGTTCTATAATTGGCCTCACCCTCGAACGAGAGAGCCGAAAAGCTCAAACGAACGAGAACGGAGGCCCGCGAGGCCGCCGGGAAGATTGAAGGAATCGGAGATGTGCTTAGTGACGGGTCCAAGAGATTTCTTGGAATAGTCAATTATACGAACGTGATTAACGGGACCAAGACTTTAAAAATTAATGAAGAGTTTGATCCTGGCTCAGAACGAACGCTGGTGGCGTGTCTT
>NZ_MWQH01000012.1 GCF_002210295.1 Fibrobacter sp. UWB5
TTCCTTGATGGTCTGGTTAGCAATATCCTTCATGACCGGCGGGTCGTTGATGGACTTGACCGTGAACACGGCGTCAGACTTGGCAGATGCGCCTTCGGGGTCAGTCACCGTGAAGGTCACCTTTTCAGAACCGTTCCAGTTCTTGGTCGGCTTCTTGATAGTGGCAACACCGTTGCCATCGATTTCAATCTTGAGCTGCTTGTTGCCAGAAACAGTCCACTTGAGGCTCTTGAAGGAATGATCCGGGTCAGAAGCGAGGTCTGCAAGATTGATCGAAGCAAATTCATGCTTTTCTTCGATCATCTGGTCCGGAACCTTCTTGAGGGTCGGCACGTCGTTCACAGACTGCACCGTGAACAGAGCCTTGGAGGTAGCCTTGGCACCTTCGGGGTCAGTGACCGTGAAGGTGATTTCGTCGGCACCGTTCCAGTACTTGTTCGGGATCTTGATGTTAGCCACATGCTGGGCGTCGATTTCGACCGTGAGGCCAGCATTCTTGCCGTTAGCAGACTTCACATCGACAGTGAACTGGAGATCAGAGAGCTTGTTGTCGAGGTCGCGGACCATTTCGCCGAGCTTGATCGGCTTGAACTGTTCCTTTTCCTTGATAGTCTGCGGAGCAACCTGCTTCGTGAATTCCGGAACGTCGTTCACGGATTCCACAGTGTAAGCGACAGTGCGTTCATCCGTTGCACCTTCCGGGTCAGTGACCTTGATGGTGAGCGTTTCAGAACCGTTCCACTGCGGGCTCGGCGGAGTGACCTTCAGCACGCGGCCTTCGAGGGACACCTTGAGTTCGCGGTTACCCGTAACAGTCCACTTGAGCTTGTCCTTAGAGTGGTCAAGGTCTTCGACAAACTTGTCGAGTTCGACCGGCTTGAAGGAACCCTTTTCCTTGATGGTCTGTTCAGCAATATCCTTCATGGCCGGCGGGTCGTTGATAGACTTGATAGAAAGCTTGAACTGAGTAGAAGCCTTGCCACCGTCGGGGTCGGTAGCAGTGAGGGTAATGGTTTCAGAACCGTTCCAGAGTTCGGACGGAGTCTTGAAAGAAATTTCGCGAGTCTTGTTGTTCAGGTTGACCTTGATGTCCTTATTACCTGCGATGTCGATCTTCAACTGGGAGAGATCGTGGTCGGCATCGGAGAGATAGTCATCAAGCATGACAGAAGAGAATTCGTTCTTTTCTTCGATCGTCTGGTCCGGAATCTTCTTGAACACAGGAATATCGTTAATGGACTTGACAGTAAATGTCACCTGCTGCTTGGCAGAAGCACCTTCCGGGTCAGTCACGGTGAAGGTTGCCACAGCGGTACCGTTCCAGCTCGGGTCCGGAATTTCGATAGAAGCAACATGATCGTCACCGATATTTACAGACAAAGTACCGGACTGCGGTTCCTTGCCCTGGTGCTTCACGTCAGCTTCCCAAGAAAGTTCAGAATTCTTGTGGTCAGCATCCTTCACATATTCATCGAGCTTGATCTTAGCAAAGGTCTTCTTTTCGTCGATGGTCTGGTTAGGAATCTGCTTCACGATCTGCGGCACGTCGTTCACGGAGTTCACCGTGAAGCTGTTTTCAGATTCAGCGCAAGCGCCAGCCGGGTCGCAAACCTTGAACTTGAGAGATTCAGAGCCGTTCCACATCTTGGACGGAATCTTGATGGTAGCGGTCTTGCCGGCGATATTGACGGCGAGATCCTTGTTGCCAGAAACAGTCCACTTAAGTTGTTCGAAAGGATGGTCGGGATCCTTGACCAGCTTGTCCAGTTCGATCGGCTTGAATTCCTGCTTTTCTTCAATGGTCTGGTCTTGGATTTCCTGCACAAATTCAGGAGCGTCGTTCACAGACTTGACCGTGAACTTGGCGGTTGCCTTGGCGGAAGCACCGGCGGCGTCAGTTGCGGTGAAGGTCACGGTTTCAGTGCCGTTCCAGAATTCGTTCGGGATCTTGATATTAGCAGAACCGTACTTGTCGATATCGAACTTCAGGTCCTTGTTGCCCGAAATGCTCCACTTGAGCTTCATGACATCGTCATCGACATCGGTCACATAGTCAGAAAGGCTAATGGATTCGAATTCGTTCTTTTCTTCGATGGTCTGGTCCGGAATCTTCTTGATCACCGGAGCATCGTTAATCGGCTTGACCACGAAGTTTGCGGTCGTAGAGGCACTAGCGTATTCGCCGTCAGTGGCCGTAAACTTGATCTTTGCAGAACCGTACCAGTTCTGGTCCGGGATAATCACGGAGGCGACGCGGTTCGGATCGATTTCCACATTCAGGTCGCCGTCAGCTTGATCCTTGCCCACCGGTTGGATGTCGAATTCCCACAAAATCTGGTTCTTCGGGTGGTCAGGGTCAGTGACGAAATCATCGAGCTTGATCTTGGTGAAGGACTTACCTTCATCGATAGTCTGGTCCGGAATCTGCTTGACTTCGGGCGGGTTGTTCACGGATTCCACATTGAAGTTCACCGTTTCAGAACCAACGGCACCCTTGGTGTCGGTAGCCATGAAGGTAATGTCTTCGGAACCGTTCCAATACTTGCTCGGAATTTCAATCGTTGCAACACGTTCGGGAGAAATGGAAACCTTGAGTTGCTTGTTGCCAGAGACAGACCATTTCAGCTTATCGGCTTTGTCATGATCGTCAGAGACGTACTTGTCCAACTTAATCGGGGCAAATTTACCACCTTCGTTAATCGATTCCCCCGGAATCCCCATAACAGAAGGAGCACTATTTTCTTCCTGTGCAATACCTATAGAAGCCAAAATACTGACTGACGCCAATAGGGCTGCTACAGACCAATTTTTTCGTTTCATTTATGATCTCCCATAAATTTCTTCTTCCAATTACACCTTTTGCTTTCACAAAAAACGTACCGCCCCCGGTAGTCCGAGCGCGATTTTACGAGGTCAAATATAACGTTTTTAAACGTGATAAAACGCACATTTTCAAAAAAAATCGCTAAAAAGTAAATTTTGAATAACCATCAAATTGCCGTTTTTGAGCAAATTTAAAGGTTTTCCGTTCGTAAATCATTGATACTCAACGACTTACGAAAAGTCCCCTCGAGGAGTCCTCCGGATGGGCCGGAAAAAATTTTTTTCGTAGTTTGTATTGATTTTCACGATTTTACAAAGAATTTACATTCAAACGGAACAAAAAGTTCCGAAAGCAGCTGTTTTCACGCCTTTGTCGGCTGACAGTGTATTACCAAAAAAGTATTTTTGTTGCAAACAACAATCAAAAACAGGTAAAACAATGAAATTCGTATTCCTTTGCGACGCCAACTACCTCAAGGGCGACATGGTCAACTTCGTGAACAACTTCCCCACCAACCACGAACTGGTAACCATGACGAGCGACGAACTGCTCCAGACCAAGTCCATTTTCGAAGGCACCTTCGCCGTGCTCGCCGAACGTACCACTTGGCAGAAGAACTTCAGCCTGTTCCGTTACTTCGGTCTGCTCCCGCTCCTGGAAGTGCTCCCGCTCGGTATCGTGAGCCGCTCCCGCCGCAGCGAACCGCTCAAGGGCCGCACCCAGAACCGCAACCAGGAAATCTATTTCAACCCGAGCGCCTCTGCCGAAGAACTCTATCTTCAGGTCGACAAGTTCGTGGCTGCCCCGCCTGCCGGTTTCACCTACCCGCGTGGCACTCAGAAGGCCTAATTAGGGGACAATGCAGCACAAGGTCTTAAATGACCTGTACAGGCAAGGCGGAATCACCTTTTTTGCTTTTCCGGGCGAAACCGAGATTCCGCTTGAACCCTTGCAGAACCTTGCGCTGGCGCTAAACGCCGGCGCTCGTTTTTTGGTTATTGACTTTTCAGGCAAGAACAGCCTGAAAGGGAACGCGCCTATTTCGGCAAGCGACCTGATCGAAAAGAGACTCCCGCAAGAATCTCTCAACGAACTCAGTGCCGATACAAACAGCTGGACCATTACCGGAACCAGGTGCTTTCCGCAAGACGATGACCAATTCAGGTGCCTGTACCACAACCTGCAACAAATCAAGAAATCGATTGCGCAAATCGTAGCCATCCTGCCATTGGAAATTAACGACCAGGAAGCCTATTACGCAAAACTGGTTTCGAGGCTCATCGTCATTGGCGGCGAAAGCGCAAGCGAAGCGTCTGCCTACCTGGAAGACCTCCCCCATTTCAACAAGTCGAATCTGCTTTGGCTGTTTCCGCAAAAGCCCGACAAGAAGAAATTTTACCACGCCTACAGGGCGGTACGCCGGAGCCATTCTTTCTACAAAGAAATCCGCCAATGCGACTGGAAAAAGAATCCTGAAAAATTCGCCAAGATTGTCGAGTACTTGCACAAGTTCTCGATTCTGGAAAAGAACCCCCTGGACGGTTCGTCGAAAGTATTCAGGACGTTGTTCCCGTTGTTGCTTTTGTTCGCCATCGCGCTACCGTTTTTCTTTGTGACCAAGACGGAACCCGGCATTTCCAACACTCGCGACCGCATCCACGAACGCGACAAGCTTTCGATTGCGCCGTCGTTTGAATACACCTTCGACGGCAAGGAATCCATGCAGCGCATTTCGCGCTACGCTATCGGCCGATTCAACGCCTTGATTACGAACGACAAGATGGTGCAGCAGTACGTCAAGGTTACGCTCGAAGAAAACGGCTTCCCCAAAAATTCCTGGGAAAACAACAGCAAGAACATTCCGCCCGCAGGAACCGTGATCAAGTTCTCGCGCCCCGATTTCTTCGCGAAATCGGCATCGGATTCTATTGGAGCCGCCTGGAAATACTGGACATCGATCGTATCGGATAGCGTCGCCTACCTGACAGAATTTTACCACGCCCAAGCCACCGCCTCGTATAGGCAACATAACGGCATCGACGTGGCCAGCCGACAGGGCGCCCGCATACTCGCCCCGTTCGCTGCAAAAGCATGGACCGCACGCGACGAACGCGGCGGCATCGTGATCGGACTTGTACGCAAAAAAGACGTCGTGATCTTTATGCATTGCGATCAGTTGTTATACCTTGATGGACAAGAAGTTATGGCAGGCGATCCTATTGCAACTGTCGGCCTTACCGGACACACCACCGGCCCGCACGCCCACGTGGTTACTGGGCTCATCGACAAGAACGGTGACAAGCGAATCGGCAACGTTAGGTACAAAGTAATAGACCCGATCAAGTGGTTCTACATGTTCAAGCCGACTGCCGATGCAGTGCGAAACCGATAACAATCACTTGTTGTAAAACACACAACGTAGCCGCAAAAGTGACAGCGGTCACAACGCACTCTAAAAAGTGTTCTCTAAGCGTTTTTTTAGGCCCGATGTAAGCTATTTGTTACATATTGGGGGTCGCCAAAACACCCCGTTTTAAATAACTTTTATTCTGGAATTAGGGATAAGGTTCAAACAAAGAAAAAAGGAATAAAAAAAATGAAATTACGTGTGTTGGCTTTCGCTACCATGACCGCCGCCCTCCTTACCGGATGCTCCGGTGTCGTTAAACCCACTGTAGAAGTCGCCAATCACGATTCCGACCACAACATCCCCGCCATTGATGAAATGATTGTCGCCTACAAGACGGACTACATCAACAAGTGCTACATTCCAGTCGCCAAGAAGCATCCGCCTGAAAACCAGTGCCAGTCCGAACTCTTCCAGATGCTGGAACGCAGCTACCACCTGGACTACAACCAGAACCACGTTGCAATGGCCTCTAACAAGTTGCTGTTCAAGGACATAGACGCAAAGATCATCGAAATGTCCCGCAACGATCCTGAAGTTCGCAACGCCATTCGCGCAGGCGCCTTCACCAGCACAAGCGAAATGCTCAGCTACTACCACGAAAAGTACCAGTTTGACACCCAGGTCGAACAGTATTAGGAAGATTGAATTTTATTCTTCGGTAAACAAAAGTCCTGCAGTCATTCTGCGGGACTTTTACTATATTTACGCCGCAATTAATCAGCCTTGGAGAATAATTCGAAAAGGCATAAAAAAGAGACAAAATCATGGGAAAATCACTCTATCAGAAGATTTTTGAAAGCCACACGGTAGCTAAGCTCCCGAGCGGCCAGTGCCAGCTCTTTATCGGGCTCCACCTCTGCCACGAAGTCACGAGCCCGCAGGCATTTGCGCAGCTCCGCGAAGAAGGCCAGAAGGTTCTGTTCCCGGAACGCACGTTCGCCACGGTCGACCACATTATCCCGACCACCTTCCCGGAACGTAACCGCCCGCTCAAGGACGGCATTTCCGAAGAGATGTTCTCCCACATTGAAAATAACACCAAGAACAACGGCATCAAGTTCTTTGGCCCCGCTACCGCCGAACAGGGCGTTATCCACATCGTGGGCCCCGAAGAAGGCGTGACCCAGCCGGGCATGACCGTCGCTTGCGGTGACTCCCACACGGCAACGCACGGTGCCTTCGGTGCTATCGCATTCGGTATCGGCACCAGCCAGGTGGCAGACGTTCTCGCTACCCAGACGCTCGCCATGAGCCCCTTGAAGACTCGCCGCATCAAGTTCACCGGCAAGCTGAAGCCGGGTGTGACCGCCAAGGACGTTGCCCTCGCCTACATCGCTAAGCTCGGCGTGAACGGTGGTGTTGGCTACGCTTACGAATTTGCTGGCCCCGTCATCGAAAACATGGGCATGGAAGGCCGTATGACCATCTGCAACATGGCTATCGAAGGTGGCGCCCGCGTCGGTTACTGCAACCCCGACGAAAAGACTTTCGAATACCTCAAGGGCCGTCCGTACGCCCCGAAGGCCGACAAGTGGGACGAAGCCGTTGCTTACTGGAAGTCCGTGGCTACCGACGCCGACGCCCAGTTTGACGACGAAGTCGAAATCAACTGCGACAACCTCGAACCGATGGTCACCTGGGGTATCACTCCGGCTCAGGCCATCCCGCTCAACGGCAACATGCCGAAAATCGACGAATTCGAAGGCAGCGAAAAGAAGGTCATCTCCGAAGCCTACGAATACATGGGCTGGGAAGAAGGTTCCAAGATGATTGGCCGCCCCATCGACATCGCCTTCGTGGGTAGCTGCACCAACGGCCGCCTCAGCGACTTGCAGGCCGCCGCCGAAATCATCAAGGGCCACAAGGTCGCCCCGACTGTCAAGATGTGGGTCGTTCCGGGCTCCATGAAGATCAAGGTGGAAGCCGAACAGCTCGGTCTCGACAAAATTTTCAAGGAAGCCGGTGCCGAATGGCGCGAAGCAGGCTGCTCGCTCTGCCTCGCCATGAACCCGGACAAGCTCAAGGACCGCCAGGTGAGCGCAAGCTCCAGCAACCGTAACTTCAAGGGCCGTCAGGGCAGCCCCTCGGGCCGCACCATCCTCATGAGCCCCGCCATGGTGGCCGCCGCCGCCATCGAAGGCAAGGTCACCGACGTCCGCAAGTACATCAAGTAACGCAAGGAGATTTAAAAAATGAATTCTATCGACATTGTTAAAGGTTCCGGCGTTCCTGTACGCGGCAACGACATCGACACTGACCGTATCATCCCGGCACGCTTCCTCAAGTGCGTGACTTTCGAAGGCCTCGGCGACAACGCCTTTGCCGACGATATCGCAGGCCTCGCCGCACAGGGCAAGGTCCACCCGTTCCGCGATCCGGCCTACAAGAATGGCTCCATTCTCGTTTCGAACCAGAACTTCGGTTGCGGTTCCAGCCGTGAACACGCTCCGCAGGCTCTCAAGCGCTGGGGCATCCGCGCCATCATCGCCGAAAGCTACTCCGAAATCTTCTTCGGTAACTGCGTGGCTATCGGCGTTCCTTGCTACAAGGTAAGCCACGAAGTGGCAGACAAGATTCTCGCCTGGATCGAAGCACACCCGAGCGAAGAACTCGTCACCAGCACCGAAAGCCGCACGCTCAAGATGGGTGACGAAACCATCGAGCTCACGCTTGCCGACGGCCCCCGCGGTCAGTTCCTCGACGGTTCTTGGCACGCACGTTCTGCCCTCATGGCCAACGCCGACAAGGTGCAGGAACTTGCAAGCAAGCTGCCGTATATGCAGTTCTTGAAGTAACCGCAGAATGTCATCCCGGACCCGTTCCGGGATCAGCATTCAAAAACGTCCAGGTTAAAAGCCTGGGCGTTTTTATTACACCATCTATTTATAAAATCATTTCTTCTTTATCTGGCAAAAAAAAACATATATTTGCAAAAGAACCTTTGAAAAAACGGGATGTAAATACATATGTTGTGGATAATTTTAATCTGTTTAATCATTGCCGGGGTTATTACCAATAATTTTACACCCTTAAAACTTTTTGGTAAAATCATGGCCTGGTTCTTTGGCATTTTGTTGGCCTTATACTTAATTGTTATTTTGATATTAGTTATTTTAGCAAAAAATGAAGATGCCAAAAACAAGAAACAAGAAGAAGCCTATTGGGAACAGGTTAAACAAACTCCATTAATCCAATGGGCATGTGATGCCGACGGCTATCAATTATATTTAGGAGAACGTCCGGAATATGTTTATCAGTGCTCAACAGGAAAATTGATCGCAACTTTGCATCATGACGGTTATATGTGCAAACCATCATATAAAACCGTAAACCATTGGAAGCACTGCGAGCATACCAATCAAGCAAAGAACTCGAAATACAATCACTTATTGAAATGATTTAGTTTAACCGAAGTTTCCGTCTTATAGCGACAGATCATTTTCCCCACACGGGGAAAATGATAAAGATAATCACCAAAACAAATTCTTATAAATCGTTCCGAGGGCATTCGCGAGCCTGTGGGCCATCTTGCGGCCAATCGGTTCCCTACCCCGCTCCATCGATTTTTCAAAACATCTAGGTTCAAAGCCTGGGCGTTTTTTTGTATTACGAGCAAAAAAATGGACAAAACCGCAGTTCTTTTATCTTAAATTTCTGATTTTTTCAGCGACAAAGCGCTTGCGAATCCGCATAAATAAAGGTATATTCAAAAATAGGTCTTATAGGGGCTCTTTACGAGCAGAGGAAAACAATGGAGATATAGAACATGAAATTATGGTTAATCAGTCTTGTCTCAATCTTTTTATGTGCCTGTTTTGAAGATTTATCTTATCCAAGCACACTCGTTTTCGACGCAAGAGTCCAAAATATTCCGGCCGAATTGAACAGGCTGAATCTTAAAATTTGGGGAGACGATTCCATTTATTTCGATACGAACCTGTACAAGTCGATTTCGGACAAAGCCGTATTCTGGGAAAGTTTATCAATAGATGACTACTCAGATACCCCAATAAAGACGATTACCATAGAAATGGAAGGATTTTGCGATAACGGAAGTTTCAAATTTCCAAAGATTAACATCGCGCTAGACAATTGTTACATGTTCGACATCAGCCAAATGCGATATAACTTAGACAGTGATAAATACTATCCCGTTCTGGAGAACCCGGAAACGCCCTGCGGGGAAATTGACTATTGGTTCTACTCCATCGACACCATTCATCAATTAGGAAATAGAGATTGTGAAATAAGAGCCGACTAGATACGGGACACCGATAAAAACTCTACCTTAAACTACCATGGATATCAAGATTCTCCGAGCTACAGAAGAATGGCAGCGTGCGGGCACGTACTCCATGCCTTTGAGGTCGCTACGCTTTGAGGTATGGGGTGTCATCCTGGAGCCGCAGGTCCCTGAGCTTGTCGAAGGGTGCGGCGATAGGATCCACAAGCATTACAAAGCGTCCAGGTTCAAAGCCTGGGCGTTTTTTTATATTCTTTTTATAATTACCCATAATTCACAAGGCATTTTTGATGACTAGCGATATAAAAAAAAGATTTTTGTTTACAGTGGCCAGCATAATTGTCTTCATTGAAACGATTATTGTCGATTTAATATACATGGGCGATAAAAGGGTGGTAATTTTTCTGCTGATCAGCATCGTTCCCTTTTCTTGGCTTACGTTTGCAATTCTGAAATCAAAATCAATAAAAGACAATCCACTTATAATAACAAAGCCCTTTAGTTTTCGTGGAATAGACAAACCTGAAGAAGACACTCTTTTTTGGAGTATTATTATATTCCAAATAGCGCTATTCTTTCATTGTATAATCAGCATCGCAAAACCCGACATTGATACCAAAATACTTTCTATAAGCGTTTTATTAAGTTGGTTTACAATTGGAGCATTTACTCTTTTATGCATAAAATCATTTAGGCGATGGAAAAAGTCAAAAAACCTGCAAGACCTACTTTTCGACTGGCCTTTTAAAAACAAATCGTTGCCGAACAAATTAGAATAAATCAAATCCAATAAAGAAAGACCTTTATCACTACATTTCAACTCATGCTCTCCTCTCCCATCGACAACATTCTCGTAGAAAAGGCAAAGCGCCAAATGCACTTGCGCAACGGCGATAGTGTTGTCAAGACATACAGAATTTCATTGGGTAAGAATCCCATGGGAGCGAAAGTCAAATCCGGCGACAACAAGACACCCGAGGGCAATTACTCCATCGAGTGGCACAATCCCAAAAGCAGGTTCCATTTATCGCTGAAGATTTCGTACCCGAACGCAGAGCAAATCAAGGCCGCGAAAGAAGGCAACTACGAGCCCGGCGGCGACATCATGATTCATGGCTTCCCGAACAAGATTCCGGCGTTTCTCTTTAAATTCTGGCACAGGTGGAAAGACTGGACCGCCGGTTGCATCGCCGTCACGAACGATGAAATCGAAGAAATCTACGCCGCCGTCAAAGACGGAACTCCGATAACCATCAAGCCTTAGCGCATATACTTCGACTTATACCCGTGATTTTCTGAAGGACGCAAATCATTGGGATACATCACGTCGGTGTAGATGTCTTCTTGCAGCTGTTTCACGAGCTTGTACACTTCTGCATAATTGGCGATGCTGTCAATAGAAATGCCCGCGTTGGTAGAAGTCCTACGCCCGTTCATCGTGGCGGGATTGGCCTGCGCAGAGGTCGTAATGATGTCGCCCACGCCAAACCACTGGTCAAAAACGCCGCGATGCAAGTCCACATGGGAAAGTTCCGCGAAAGGCTTTGACTTATAGGTCCTCGCAAAGATTCCGCCAGAAGCGTAGATTCCTTTGTCGGTAACGATATAGGCCGTGTTGCGGTACCGTCTGAACGAAAGCAGCGCCCCGCCCAAGTAAAGCCAAACCGGCATCATGTGCAGCGCCATGAACGGGATGATAAAGAAGGCCGCCTCGTCCGCCTTGTCCGAAGAGAATGCAGCCCCGATAAAAAACATGTCAAAGAGTCCCCAGACAAGCGCAAACGGGAGCAATGGATTGAAAATACATTCAAAGATAAAGCACCTTTTGTCCGGCTTGCCGGCATAAAGGATCTTTTCCCCCTTCCCTATCAAAAGTGTCAGTTCATTGTCCATAGCCACACCTCAAAACGGATAAACATTTCCCTATTAATATAAACAAAAAAGCGTG
Organism: Fibrobacter sp. UWB5; assembly: GCF_002210295.1. NCBI lineage: Bacteria > Pseudomonadati > Fibrobacterota > Fibrobacteria > Fibrobacterales > Fibrobacteraceae > Fibrobacter > Fibrobacter sp. UWB5. The sequence goes on from NZ_MWQH01000012.1 coordinate 11,426, forward strand.
ATTTACTCCTTTTTATTTACAATTTGTCCAAAGTTTTGGATTAATTCGTTTGCAAATCTTGCGCTTTAAAGGTATATTATGGGAAAAGGAGAACGAGATGTCTATCAAGAAATACAAGCGTAAACTCGCTTTATGCGTTGCCGCATTGTTTTGGGCAGGGTGCGACAGCGATTCCAGCAGCGCTACCGAAGCCATTCCAGAGAATCCCGGCGAGATTACTCCTCTCCCCAACAGTTCCGAGGATACCGCCCCCAGCAGTTCTTCCGAAGCGGAAACGATTCCTTCAAGCGAATCTTCTGACGAAATTTCCAGCAGCACTGAAGCAATCCCCGAGTCATCTAGCGAAGCGGTATCGCCCAGCGAAACTGAATCATCGTCTAGCGAAGCGGAATCGTCGTCTAGCGTGAACAGCGATTACCCCTACACGCTAAGCACATTCCCGAATGTCCACTGCAAGGATTCAAGCTATTTCCATAAATCCTGGTGCCCCTCCAGCAAGCCCACTTTAAAACAATCCATTGCCGAAATGGAAACAGACATGCCTTTATACGGCGTTGTTCAGCCTGTCTGCCAAGACTACGACAGAACTGAACATGTCTACACATGCGATAACGGATGCAAGTATCAACCAGGAGCATTCAATCTGCTGCAAGGAGACACAATCTTCCAGCAGGAATATTCCAATATCGACAAGAAGTATATTCCCATTCAGAAAAAGATCGCACAAGACAGCGCTCAAGCCGAGGCCAGCACCTCTTACCCGTACATGCTCGCCAGCGACACCACCGTCCATTGCAAAACCATGTACAAGACCAAAATTGCGAAATCGACTCCTTCGAGTTTGTGCGACACCTACTCCGAAGGATACCATTTTAGATGTAAAGACGGCAACAATTACGAATGGGAAGAGATGCTCCGAGACGAGAACGGACTTATCGAACGTGAAAACCCGGATGAATAAACCGGCCCGCTCACAAATCTTTGACAAACTAACAATCTAATACTACCTTACAAACTATGCGTAAAAAAACATACTCTCTCATGGCTTTATCGCTCGGCCTGATTCTTGCCGCCTGTGCAGGAACGAAAATTGAGCGTAATTCGCTCCCCGGCCTCGACATCAGCGGCAAGAAGCTTTGGATTCTTGTCGACGACCAGAAGGCATACACGGGCTACACCACCAAGCTCGATTCCCTTTGGAAGGCATACGGCGACAAGAACAATCTTGAAATCGAATACCGCAAGAACGAAGCTCTGGCCCTGGAACCGGTCAGTCCCAAGGCTCTCATGCAGGAATGCAAGGATTCCTACCTGATGCATACAGCCGTGTCCGGCAAATCCCAAACCACCCAGTACGACGCCTCGACCGGCATGATCATGGGCAGCTCCAGCGAAGTCGAATACACCTCTGTCATGTACGACTGCAACAACGGCAAGGTCGTCTGGAAAGCAATCCTGAAAACGACGGGAATGGAACTTTGGGCCCAAAGCGAACTCGTCAAGGGAATTATCAAGGACTTTCATGAAAATTCAATCTTAAAAGAGGAGAAATAATGAAAAAATTAGTGTTACTCGCACTCGCTGCACTTCTGCTTTGCTCTTGTGCACCTGCAATCCAGAAAATGTCCAACTTTGACAAGGTTCACCCGCTGCAGGGCAAAACCGTTGTCGTCGTTTCTGAATCCCACAAACAGGTGGCCGATTTCGCAAACCAGGTCGCAACCACGATGGCCGACTCCCTGAAGGTTCATGGAGTCGAAGCCAAGGCATTCGTACAGGACAAGAGCTCGCTTTCTCTGAGCGAAAATCCGGTTGTCGATTACGCCAAGGAACAGAACGCCGACTACCTGCTGCTCCAGAACTTTACCAAGGTGAACCTCTACAACGCCGCTCTTGACAGCTTCGAAGAAGAACTGGTTCTGTACTCCATCGAAGAAAAAAAGCCCGTGTGGAAGGGTTCCGTGACTTGGAACAACCCCATGCCCCTGGGTAACGGCCCCGGCATCACGGCTGCCCGTCAGGCTACCATGGAACTCTTGACGACCGACGGATTCGTACCCGCCAAGCAGTAAGTCCCTAGCACAAACTACCTATGAAAAAACCGCCGGTCGCATGACCAGCGGTTTTCATTTTACACTTGTATTGGAATTAGCCGAGACGGTTGTTGATGACGTTCCAGTCCACAATCTGCCAGAGACCCTTGAGGTAATCCGGACGGCGGTTGCGGTAGTCGATGTAGTAGGCATGTTCCCACACGTCGAACGTGAGGAGCGGCTTGAGACCCTTGGTAAGTGGGTTCTGGGCGTTGCCTTCCTGCGTGATGACGAGCTTGCCCGAAGCGTCGGCAGAGAGCCATACCCAGCCGGAACCGAAGAGGCCTGCGCCCTTCGCCTGGAATTCTTCCTGGAACTTTTCGAAGGAGCCGAAATCACGAGCGATGGCGTCGGCAATCTTGCCCGTCGGAACGTTGCCGGCAGAAGGAGCCTTGAACTGCATGAAATACATGTAGTGGTTCAGGAACTGGCCTGCGTTATTGAACACGCCGCCTTCGGCCTTGGTCACGATTTCGCCAATGGTCTTGCCTTCGAAAGCGCTACCCGGAAGGGCGGCATTCAGGTTGTTGAGGTAAGTCTGCAGATGCTTGCCGTAGTGGAATTCAATGGTTTCCTGGCTGAGCACCGGAGCCAAGTCCCCCGCTGCGTACGGGAGTGCCGGCATTTCAAATTTTCCGTTAGCTTGTTGAATCATTACGTGTCTCCTTCTTGTGGGTTAAATGCTACTTTCGATGAATTCCTTACGGAACGTGCCGTTACCGAGAAGAATGTCGATAGGCAACTTCTTGAATTCATATTCGTAAGGCGGCTGTTTCCAGGCGAAATCCTTCGGGTATTCGTTGAAAATGTACTGCAACAGCTTTACCGCCATGTCGAAACTGCGGAACTTGTCGCGGTCAAGCACATGGATCTGCGCACCGCCGCAAATCTGGCCAGCCCCCTTGTGGAAGGTGGGCTGGAAATAGTTTTCGCGGAAATACACGCCCGGGAGCTTGAGGTCGTTCATGTACTTGCAAAGCTTGACGGCATCGATAAACGGCGCGCCGAAAATTTCGAAGGGGCGTGTAGTGCCGCGACCTTCGCTCACGTTGGTCGCTTCGAACAGGCACATGCCCGGGTAAACGATGGCGGTATCGAGAGTCGGCATATTCGGACTCGGCAAAATCCACGGGAGACCCGTCTGATCGTACCACATCTTTTTATCGTAGCCTTCCATGCCGAGCACGTAGAGTTCGCACTTGGGGAAACGTTCTTCCTTGAACTGGACGGCAAGTTCGCCGATTGTCTTGGCGTGGCGAGTGCGGATGCTGTGCAGGCCCACGAAACTCGTGTAATTCAAATCCAGCACCGGGCCTTCTTCGTCCACGCAGTTGATGGGGTTCGGACGGTCCACCACAATCACGGGGATTCCGGCCTTTTCGCAGGCTTTCATACAAAGGAACAGCGTCCAGATAAACGTGTAGTAGCGGGCACCCACGTCTTGCAAGTCCACGAGCATCATGTCCACGTGGGAAAGCATTTCGGCGGTGGGTTCACGGTGTTCACCGTAAAGGCTATAAACGGGAATACCCAGTTCGGGGTCGGTGTATCCCTCCCATTCAATCATGTTGTCCTGGGTGTGCCCCTTGATGCCGTGCTGCGGGCCAAAAAGGGCAGAAAGTTTAAACAGCTTGCCGTCGTATTCTTTGAGTAAATCGAGGGTATAGTGCAAATCCGGGAGTACCGATGCCGGGTGCAGGACCGCGCCGAGGCGCTTGCCCTTGAGATTTGCGGGGAAAACTTTTTCAAAATGTGAAAGTGCTAAAGTAGTCATACGTTCAAGAAATATAATTAAAAGGAGTAATGCGGGGCTAAAGAATGTGGAAAATGTCAAACAATGTTTGCAAAACGCAAAAAATTCCCAAATTGGCACAAAATGACAGTTGGATTTTTTTATTTTTAGCCGCAGACAAAAAAAGATAAAATAGGATTAATTATGGCTTATTTGAATAAAGTGATGCTTATCGGCAATATCGGCAAGGACCCCGTCATTAGCGCAAGCGCAACTGGTCGCAAGCGCGTATCGTTCTCCTTGGCCACCAGCCGTCGCTATCGTGATAACAATGGCGAACAGAAGGAACAGACTGACTGGCACAACATCGTAGGTTGGGGCAAAATCGCCGACACGATGGAAACCCTCGGCGTGCACAAGGGCATGACGCTCTATGTCGAAGGTTCGCTCACCAACCGCAGCTGGACCGACCAGACGACCGGTCAGAAGCGTTACAGCACCGAAGTCAACCTGGATACCTTCCAGCTTTTGACGCCGCGCGGCCAGAACGGCGGCAATTTCCAGGGAGGCAACTCCTACAGCCAGTCCAACAACTTTAGCCAGGCTAGCGCCCCCGCTTACGATGCTCCGGCACCGGAAGGCGTCGACGACGACCTGCCTTTCTAAAAAATGAACCAGCAAATTGCAGATATCGCTTTGATGATGGTGCTCCCCCTGGGCATCACCTTTACAGCAATTCTCATGTCCGTTTCTGCAGAAACACGCACCAAGATCATGATGGGCGTGTTTTTGTCGTTCCTGATCGTGGCAATGGACTGCGTCTTCTTCTTCGCGAAGAACTCGTTCATCGCCTACAACTGCGACGGCGGACTCCTGCTTTCATTCGCAAGCCTGTTTTTCTTCGCCATCATAAGCTTTATCCGCTTTGATGACCGCGCCGCGAAGGTCGGAAACATCTTCCTCGCCTTCTTCATGCTGTCGGCCTTCATGGGTATCGCCTACTGGGACCGCCCGACGTTCATTCCGACATCGGACTACACCGCCGAAGAAATCGCCGCGATGAACACCAAGTACCAGGATTACATCGCCTCGTTCCAGAACGGCGAAGGCGGCCAGATCCTGCCCGGTTCCGACCACATGGCCCGCCATAGGATTCGTACCGGCGGTCAGGCCGGCAAAGCCGGCAGCGACGACAAGGACTTGAGCAGGCTCGACAGTTACCTGGTCGATGCAGAAACTGTCATCAAGCGCATGCAAGACATTATCAATGCCATGGATGCCTTCGGCACCCTGCCGTCCAGCATTTCGGAATCAGAGCGCGAAACGCGCAGCAGCCAGGCGCTTGCCATCAACAACAACGCCATCGCACTGAACAAGAAGGTTCTCGGGCTTTTCCACCCGCATGAATCCAGCGATGCGCACAAGGAACTGATTCAGGCAAGCGAATGCGTGAGACTCGCCGCATACGCGCTCTACAGCTACACGCTCCAGGAAAATCCGGAGCAGCAGCTGATCCTATACAGGCAGTCCAGAGACCAGATCGGCCAGATGAAAATCTACCTGAAGCGTTTCTGGAACGCCACTGAAGCTTTACAATCAAACAATCAACAACAAACCGAACAATAAAGGTTAATTATGATTCGCAACGTAGCCATTATGGGCGCAACTGGCGCCGTAGGCCAAGAAATCCTCTCCATCCTCGAAGAGCGCAATTTCCCGCTGCAGAGCTTGAAGCTCCTCGCTTCTGAACGCAGTGCCGGTAAGGAATTCAAGTTCAAGGGCGAAACTCTCAAGTGCGAAGTTCTGAACAAGGATTCTTTCAAGGGCGTTGACCTGGTGCTCAGCTCCGCTGGTGCCGCCATTTCTCAGGAATTTGCCCCGATCGCCGTCGAAAACGGTGCCGTGGTTGTCGACAACACGAGCTTCTTCCGTATGGATCCGAACGTTCCGCTGGTCGTTCCTGAAGTGAACCCGGAAGACATCAAGCTCCACAAGGGCATTATCGCTAACCCGAACTGCACGACCATCATGATGGTTGTGGTGCTCAACCCGATCGAAAAGATTTCCCACATCAAGAAGATCCACATTTCTTCTTACCAGAGCGCTAGCGGTGCAGGTGCCGTGGCCATGGAAGAACTCAAGCAGCAGTACAAGGATATCCTTGAAACCGGTTCTACCACCCACATCAACAAGTTCCCCTTCCAGCTCGCCTACAACGTGATTCCGCAGATCGACAAGATGACGGAAAACGACTACACGAAGGAAGAAATGAAGATGTTCAACGAAACGCGCAAGATCATGCACTCTGACGTTCGTACGAGCGCCACCTGCGTGCGCGTGAGCTCTCTCCGTTCTCACTCCGAATCCGTGTGGTTCGAAACCGAACGTCCGGTTTCTGTCGAAGAAATCCGCAACGCCCTCAAGAACGCTCCGGGCGTGACTCTCAAGGACGATCCGCAGAACTATGTGTACCCGATGCCGCTCGAAAGCGCTGGCAAGGACAACATCTTCGTGGGCCGTATCCGTAAGGACCTCGCCGATGAAAACAGCAACACGCTGTGGCTCACCGGTGACCAGATCCGCAAGGGCGCTGCTCTCAACGCCGTGCAAATCGGCGAAATCTTGCTCAAGATGTAAGATTGGTGATAGCGGGCGCCCCCGCTATTACATGCGTCAAAAAAGCCGTCCCGCAAAGGACGGCTTTTTTCATGGATTGCTTCTTCGCTACGCTTCTCGCAATGACGTGCAAAGCGAGTGCTGCAATTATTTTCCGAGCTGGTCCGGGTTCAGGCACTTGAGTTCGTCAATCACAAACAGGCCATCCTTGCGGATGAGCTTGTCGTCGAACCAGATTTCGCCGCCACCGTATTCCGGGCGCATGATGAGCACCAGGTCCCAATGGATGGCGCTGATGTTGCCGTTCGGGGCTTCTTCGTAGCAGCGGCCCGGCGTAAAGTGGATAGAGCCGGCAATCTTTTCGTCGAACAGGATGTCGCACATGGGAGCGTTCACGAACGGGTTGAAACCGATAGCGAACTCACCCACATAGCGGCCACCTTCGTCTGTATCGAAGAGGGCGTTGAGAGCCACGTTGTCGCCGGATTCGCAAGTGGCGTTCACAATCTTGCCGTCCTTGAATTCCAGGCGGATATTGCTGAAGTACTTGCCATCGTAAAGGGTCGGCGTATTGTAATGAATCACGCCGTTCACGCTTGTCTTGACCGGTGCGGTATAGACTTCGCCATCGGGGATATTCATGTTGCCGCAGCACGGAATTGCCGGAATGTCCTTGATGCTGAAGGTCAGATCGGTTCCGTTTGCCACCAGGCGAACCTTGTCGGTATGGTTCATGAGATCCACGAGATTCTGCGCGGCCTTGGCCATCTTCGGATAGTCGGCAAGGCAGGCTTCGAAATAGAAGTCTTCGAACGCCTCGGAACTCATCTTGGCACCCTGAGCCATGGAGGGGTTCGGCCAGCGGAGCACGCACCAACGCGTCTTATTCACGCGATAATTGAGCACGTCTTCGTTGATCTTGCGGTAGTTAAGCATCTGGCGGCCATTGATATCGCAATTTTCGAGAGCGTTATCGGCGCCGCGAATGGCGATGTAAGCCTGCATCTTCTGCATTTCGGCCATGGCGAGATCGGCCTGAAGCTGCATCTGTTCGATGGTTGCCGACTTGATCATTTCGCGACGGACACGGCCGCGGTAATTATGCACGAATGCGTTACCGCCCACTTTGGCGACAGCCTTCACAAGTTCAGTCGTGACTTCGTCGGGCGTGTCGGTCGTTTCGATAAGGATGTTTTCGCCCTGCTTAAGTGCAATGGCATTGTTAATCAAATTTTCAGCTAATTTGGTGATGCGAGGATCAGTCATTATTTCACTCCATTTTTGCAGGCTATAATATAGAAAAAGGAGATCGCCACGGCGCTACGCACCTCGCGATGACGAGAATACGTAGCATCCGCAGCGAATTATTTTATTCCGTAAAGGTAAACGGGATTGTCACCGTGGTATTGCCTGATTTCACCTTGCTGAATGTCCAGCGACCGACAGATTTCTTGATTTCATTGTCGAATTCGCTGTAATCCGTCGTGGACGACACCAGCGAAATGCTGATGATTTCGCCCCCCGGCGCAATCGTGAATTTGAGCGTTACTTTTCCTTGGAACCCCGGCTTCTTTTTGAGGTGTTTATTGTAGATATGCCGTAGTCCCGGAGTACGCTGACGGACGACCTTCATGATATCTGCAGCGGAACGGGATGAAGGACCGGAGCCCCACTCGATATCGGTATCCTTGGGAGCCTTTATATTTCCCATCGCCTTGGTCGATATAGCTCCAGCAGAGCCACTGACCAGGTTCGAGATATCGTCGCCGATACCGCCACTGCCACCGGCAAACATGCCTTGGTTAAATCCGTCTGAAATTTTTCCACGGACTTCGCCAATTTTTGTTTTACCCGTGACCTGCAAGCCATTCGTATTCTTGATGACCTTGTCGATATCCTTGGCAAAGCTTTGCTTGATCAAGTCGTAAGCGGCGGCCGAAGCATTTGCAGTTTGAGCCTCTAGCGCATGAATAACGCCACGATTGAGCGGGGCTCGAGGGTTACCACGCCCTACGGGTTTCCCGCCTCTGCCAGGCCTTTTGCTTTGGATATTTTGCGGTTTTCGTTCCGGTTTCTTGTCGGGCTTTTTTTCCTCCTTTTTGTCGATGATGTTCATGGTTGCTGTGATTTCGGTGGTTGGCGGATCCACAAAAATGGAATCGTCAATCAGCACCTCGTACGTCGTTGCCCAGAAGCACAGAAGAATCGCGACAAGAAGCGATACGCCTGCAATGCGCACCATCTTTTTGTCGGAATCCGGCAACAGGGACGCGATGAACGAATCCGGTGTTTGGATTACTGCTGTCATGATTTTATCCTCCCTTTAACAGGGTTTTGATGGATGTTTTAGGGTATAGGCAGGGACACTACCCTTTTGACAGGGCATTATTCTTGCCTTTGGAACAGACTCCGGAACGGGACTTTAAAAGGCAAGCCCATTACACAAAGTCAAATATGTCAGGGAAACAAAACGACAGAATAAAGGAATTAATTTATCTGTATTTCATTCTATATCCGTTCCTTTACTCGGAATTAGAACAAGATATTTCTTTCTTCAAAATGAAAACTACAAACAAAAAAAAGAAAGGTTTCATCGCAAACGGTAAACAAATTTTCATCTGCAAAATTGTAAACTCATACAAAATAACAGACTCCGCGCCATTACTGAGATTGAGCGCGAATTGAAGCTTAGGCTGCTGCCAGCCTGATTTACAAAAAACCTTTCAACTTGATTTATTCCACTATGGAATAAGAACACCCCAAAAAAGGACAATTTTCTTACAAACATGTAACCAAACCAAAAGGACTTACCTATATTTCACACATCATGAAACTTTTAGCGACTCCTCCCGATTTAAATAAGATAGCGCGCCCGAACTGGATTGAAATCAACTTAGACGCACTCTGCAACAACATTCAATTTATCAGAAGCCAGATTCCGGCCAACACGAAGATTCTTTTGCCCGTCAAGGCGGACTCTTACGGTCACGGAAGCCTCGCCTGCTCCTTTGCCGCCAAATTCGGCGGTGCCGACTACCTGGGCGTAGCCCACATTAGCGAAGGCATGTTGCTTCGCCAGTACGGCATGGACTTGCCGATTCTGGTACTTGGCCCCTGCACTCCGGCTGATTTCGCCTACTTCGTCGAATTCCAGCTGACCGCGGCCATTACAGACATTCGTACCGCCATGGCGTTCGATCAGTTCCTGCGCGATACGGGAACCACCTGCAAGGCTCACTTGGCCATCGATACCGGCATGAACCGCTACGGTTTTGACGCCGAAGACTTTAACAACATCCGTGCAGCCCTTAGTCTCAAAAACTTGCACTTCGAAGGCATGTTCACTCACCTGGCCACCGCCGACATGCCGGGGAACCCGAAGACCGAAATTCAGATTCAGCGCTTTTCCCGCCTGGTCGACGTGCTTGAAGCCGAAGGACTCCGCCCCGAGATTTGCCACTGTTCTAGCTCGGCAGGAACCCTCACCCACCCCGAAAGCCACTTTGACATGGTGCGCCCGGGCCTTGCCCTTTACGGCTACAACTGCATGGGAGCAGCGCCTTCTCCTTGGCCGATCAAGCCAGTAATGCGAATCAAGTCTACCATTCGTCACATCCACGATGTAAAGCCCGGCGAAACCGTGAGCTACGGCGGTTACTGGATGGCCCAGCAGCCGACCCGCATCGCCACAATCGCTATCGGTTACGGCGACGGCTACCTGCGCGGCGAATACAACAAGGGATTTGTGTTCATTCGCGGACAGCTCTGCCCGATTCTTGGCCGCGTGTGCATGGACGCCACCATGGTTGACGTGAGCCACATTCCCGATGTGCAAGTCGGCGAAACAGTCGATGTCGTGAACGGCGAGCTGGATTTTCGCATTTCGATGGAAAGCGTGGCCGATGATCACCACACAATTCCGTACGAATTAACAAGCCGCGTCGCCCGCCGCCTGTACCGCAAGTATTACTGGAAGAACCGCCTAGTCCGCTGGGATTACCTGCGCAAGGAATTCGGCGTCAAGGACTTCAAGGAATACCCGCTGCGATAGCTAAAATCTATATAAACTAAAAAAGGCTCCCCCTCAGGGAGCCTTTTTTGCAATTAAAGATTGATGTATGCCGAGCGGAGGCGGTAGGCATATAGCCTACCGTCAAAGCGAAGGGCGACCAAAGACTTACTTACCCTTTTGGAGTTCGCATACTTCTTTGGTCGCGATTCATTAAAGTAAATCCGGGTCGATTGTCGGTTCGTAACCCGGCTGAACAAAGTCTTCGGGAGCGATGCCGCGCTTGCGGGCGGCCTTTTCTTGCTTGATACGCTTGCGTTCTGCCGCCTTGGCCTTGCGGTTAGCGGCATTGGCAGCGCGTTCGGCAAAGCGCTGGGCACGCGTTTTACGTTCCTTGTAAGGAGCCACTTCTTCGGGGAAGAGGGCCAGCGGTTCGCCATCGTCGATTTCTTCCTCTTCTTCGAAATAACGCATTTCGGGGTCAAAATCGCGGAAGCCTTCATCTTCGTCGAATACCGGAGCGTCTGCCGGGCATTCCTTCTTGAGGAGCTTGAGAACTTGTTCGAAAGGCTTTTCGAGCGGCACTTTGAACTTCATCTTCTTGCCCGTGGTCGGGTGAATCAATTCAATTTTCACGGCCTGCAAAAGCTGAGCCGGAGCTATTTCCAAGACCTTCGCTGCAATATCCTTCATCAAGGGAGTCACACGGTTCAAGCAGCCATCGCGGCCATCGTACAGCGGATCGCCCACGACCGGGTGCCCCATGTAGCGGCTATGCACACGAATCTGATGCGTACGGCCCGATTCGAGCTGCAATTCCAGAAGTGTTGCAAACGCAAAGAACTTCTTTGCCACAAAATGCGTGCGGCTCGGCTTGCCATCGCTCACGACCGCCATCTTCAGGCGATTCTTGGGGTTACGCCCGATGGGGGCATCGATGGTGCCTTCCAAGTCGCGGGGATGCCCCCACACCAGGGCATTATAGGTGCGGTGCAGCGTGCGTGTTTCCAGCTGGTGTGCCAAATGCCTGTGGGCAGCGTCGTTCTTCGCCACCACCATAAGCCCAGGTGTATCCTTGTCCAGTCGGTGGACAATGCCCGGGCGTAACGGACCGTTCACAGCCGACAAATTTTCTTTGAAATGATACAGAAGGCCTGCGGCCAGCGTACCGTTCTGCACGCCGTTACCCGGATGCACCACCAGGTTGCGCGGCTTGTTCAAGACCACGATATCGTCGTCTTCGTAAACGATGTCGAGCGGGATATTTTCGGGTTCCAAGGTGCTCGCCTCTTTTTCGGGGACCTTGTCGACCACCACGACCATGCCCGTTTCGACACGGAAATTCTTGGGAGAGGCAACGCCACCCACCTTGACTTCGCCAGCGGCAATCAGCTTCTGCACGTCCGTGCGGGACACGTTTTCCATGACACCCACAAGGAACTTGTCGATGCGTTCGCCAGAATGTTTTTCGTCAACGATATAGTTCATTATTCTTCCGCACCTTTTTCGTTTTCGGATTTCGGTGTTTCTTCTACGACGTTCTTCTTTTCTTTTTCTTCTTTAATCTGCTTGTGCAGTTCACGCAAAATGACGGGAGAAAGAATGACTATAGCTACGCCGACAGTGACAAAGGAATCCGCGACATTGAATGTCGGGAAACGAGTCATGATAAAGTCCGGGAAATCGCAATCGATAAAATCCACCACCATCTGCAAGCGCATACGGTCGATAAAGTTGCCCACGGCACCACCGAGAATCATCACCACGCCCAAACGGCTCATCCAATCACGCTTGTCGATGGACTTGTAGAACCACACAAGCACAATGGTTGCAACAATCGAAATCAGCAAAAAGAACAGCCAAGGCGGCAAAAAGGGCATCAAGTCCTGCGGACGGCTGCTGAATGCGGCCCCCTTGTTGAACACCAACTGGAAACGGACCAATTCACCGACAATATTGATCGTATCGTGGTTCGGCGCACCCGTTTCGTTCGTAAAGCGAACTAGCGCCCACAGCTTTGTCAGCTGGTCAGCCACAATGCTAAAAAGAATCAAGCCCAGGTGAAACGGCCATTTATTCACAAAATCAAATTTCTTCATATACTCTTATTTGTTTCTCAATTTAGCGTAAGACTTCTCGATCCACTTATCCGAATAGAAATGCAACGTCGTCTGCTTAATGATTCGCTTGACGGTGTCGCGGGTAATCTTCACCTTCTTTTCGGAGGCAAAAAGGCTAGAACCGTCGCCAATCAGCTTCATGTTTTCGGCAGCCATAAAGAGCGGCCACAGGCAGAACAGCCTTGTACGCATCTTGACGTTCGGAATGAGCTTGGTGTAGGCAATGGCATCGTCCAAGTGGCCCCAGGCCTTTTGCACGAGCTCGCCCATCACCGCGGCGCGACGCTTGTCAAAGTCTGCACGGGCACTTGCATCTGCCGGGGCCTCGAACATTTCGTAGGAATGGGCAAAGCCATGCCTGCGGCAAATTTCTTCGGGAACAAAACAGACCCTGCGTCCGGAATCTTCGACGCAGTCCTTCACGATGTTCGCCACCTGGAGCGCAAGCCCAAAGCTCACGTCCAGTTTCTGCATTTCGGCCTTGCGGGATTCGCCGATGAGGCAAGTATCGGCAGCAAAGAGATTCGTCAAGAGCTTGCCGACAATGCCGGCCACGTAGTAGCAGTATTCGTCGAGGTCGGCCACGCTTTCGAGCGTAAACCAGCCGGAACTGAGCGCAGCCTCTTGCCGGAGCGCAAACTTGGCCATGCCATGGCACATTTCGATCGTTACCGCACGCACGGGTGCCGCATACGTTTCGGGCATTTCGCGCAACAGGGGCACCACCACATGGGTATGCAGGCAAAGGTTCATGTACGGGTGTTCAGACTTGCGCCAACTTTCCGGAAGCGTTTTTTCAAAGTCGGCAACCAGTTCGTCGGAGAGTTCCGCCGTCTTGAAGATTTCGGCAAACTTGCCCAGAATGATTTCTTTTTCAGAAGCCTTCATATCGGGATCGTCTTCGACCGTGTCCGCAATGCGCAAGTACAGGTAAGCAAGCAGAATGCTCTTGTGGAGCTTACCCTTGAGCACGTTGATATTGAGCGCAAAAGTCCTAGAAACCTGCAGAAGGATTTCTTCGGCATACTTCCATGCGGCGCGACCGTCCAAGACGTTTTCACCGACTCCGATTGAATCAAGAATATTCGACATTCAAAACCCTCAACACATCCTTTGACTTAATCGAAGAAACTAGTTGATCTCCGCGTAAATGTCGCGAGGAATCTTCTTGCTCTTGGCCATTGCATTCACATACTTCCACAGACGTCCGTGAGCTTCGGCATTCTTAAGCTTCTTGGTAAAACTCCAGAAAGTGCGATTCTGAATATCGGACTCATTCCTGAGAGCTCCCTTGACATCGCACTCGTAACAAGCCTTGCGGTATTCCAGGAAATAGGCAGCCTGGAAAAGTTTAGCCGTCTTGCCGCGTGCAATACGGCGAAGCAACAGGCCAAACAGAATAAACAGGGGCGAAACGGCAAATCCGTAGAACCAGGGGTAAATCGGGAGCCATTTCATCACGGCCCAAATAGCGGGCATGGCCGAGGCAATCGAAAAAATCAGCGTAAAGAAGGTGTCCAAAGGTTTCCAATAGAACTTCCACTTAGGAACATAAGCCCATTTTACCCTTTTATTCGCCAATTTCTTGAAATAGAGCGGGTAAGACACACGGAAAAACCATCTATACAGCCAAAACCAGAATACGAGCGGAACCCAAAACCAAAAGTCCATCGTTTCGTGAAGCTGTGTAATCACAGTATCAAGAATCTGCATATAATCGAACGTCTGCATACGGGCGTAAATGTAGAAAAATAGAGGCAAATTCAGGAAAAAGAAGCCTCAAAGAGCGGCCTTCCAAGCAGTTTATTAATTTATACGTAAACGCCGTACTTTATGTAAATTATTCATTCTATCTTGTTTACAATCAACGACTTAGGGTTGCAGTCCAACCTCGAAAATCGATTTTTTGCCATTAAGTGAGGCCAAACTTATCAACACCCCAGCGCATTTTTCTAGATTATATGGCCTACCTGTTGATAGATTTTTGTTCGCCCTTTAGTGGAAGAGGAAGAAATGCAAGCCGAATGGGAAAGATGTTTGAACTACCTCCGTGGGATGCTTTCAGACACGGTTTATAAGACATATTTTGCGCAGACCAAGCTCACGAGCCTTACTACCGGTCACGCTGTCGTTACCGTTCCGCCCGGACTGGATACCGCCGTCTATTCTGCTTACAAGGAACTCATCCGCCTCGCCTGGCGCGAAGTCACGCACGACGAATCCGCTATCGAATTCGAATTCCAGCAGCAAGAAGCCGTAGCCCAGGCCGCACCTGCAGGCAACAACAGCTTCCGCGATTTCTTGAAGCCGAGCATTCCGCTTTCGGGTTCTTTCCGCTTTGAAAATTTTGTGCCGGGTGACAAGGCCCAGCTTGCGTTCAATGCAGCACTCGCAGTCGCCCGCAACCCCGACGGCACGCAGTACAACCCGCTCTTCATTTACGGTTCTTCGGGCCTTGGCAAGACTCACCTTTTGCAGGCTATCGGTAACTACATTCTCGAAGAAGATCCGACCAAGCGCGTGTGCTACCTGACCTCCGAAGATTTTTCGCAGCAGTACATGAAGTGCCTGCGCGAACAGCGCATCACCGAAATGTCCGACTTCTACCGCAACGAAGTCGACATCTTGCTGATTGACGATATTCAGAACTGGACTGGCAAGTACGAAACCCAGAACGAATTTTTCTTGATCTTTAACGCATTGCACCAGGCCGGCAAGCAGATCGTGCTGACCTCTGATGCACCGGCAGCCGAAGTCAAGAACTTGTCTGACCGCTTGGTCAGCCGCTTTGCTTGGGGCTTGACCGTAGACATCCAGCCGCCTGATGTAGAAACCCGCGAAGCCATTTTGCACAAGAAGGCCGAAGAACGCCACCTGGAAATCAGCGATGACGTTTTGCACTACCTTGCCGAAAACATTGCAAGCAACGTGCGCTGCCTCGAAAGCGCCATCATCAAGCTCACCTTGCAGTCGAGCCTGATGCACCACGATATCGACATGAGCATCGCCCAGAAGGTGGTCGCCGAAATCGCTCCGACGCTCCGACGCCGCGTAAGCCTCGACGCCGTGCTCCACACGGTTTCCAAGCACTACGAAGTTCCCGAAGCCAAGCTCACCGAATCGGGCCGTGGCACCAAGGAAATTTCGAAGGCCCGTCAGGTCGCTATGTACCTGATGCGCGAATGCTCCCCCATCAGTTTGCAGAGCATCGGTTCCCGCTTTGGCGGCAAGGACCACTCCACCGTGGTTCACGCCATCAAGAGCATCAAGAAGGAAATGGAAACTGACCCGAGCTTTGCACGACTCATTGAAAGCCTGAAGAACTCGATTCACGACTAATCGATTAACGATCGATCGTTATCTGTCGTTCAAGATTTGAACAAACAGAAAAGGCGCAGTTGTCTGCGCCTTTTTCGATTTCAATGGCCTGCGGCCATGAACTAGTTATTTCTTTTTCTTGCTCGGCTTTTTCGCCTTGGAAGCTTCTTTTGCCTTGCGGGCCTTCTTGGCCTGGCGTTCAGCCTTCAATGCCTTCTGTTCAGCCAGAATTGCTTCGCGTTCGGCCTTCTTTGCTTCGGCAAGGGCCTTCTCGGCTTCTTGCAAAGCCTTCTGGGCTTCGAGCTTGGCCTTTTCCGCCTTTTCGAGTGCGGTCGGTTCGTGCGGTTCTTCCGGAGCGGCGGCAGGAGCCGGTTCGGGTTCAGCCTTCTTGGCAGACTTCTTTGCGGCAAGAGCCTTCTTGCCCTTCTGAATGGCGGCAGCCATTTCTTCTTCGGACTGTTCCGGCTTAGCAGGGGCTGCTGCGGGTGCAGGAGCAGGAGCAGGTTCAGCAGCGGGAGCCGGTGCAGGAGCGGCAGCAGCCTGCTGTTCAGGTGCCGGCTGTTCTGCTGCAGGAGCCGCTGCGGCAGCGGCAGCTTCAGCCGCCTTCAAGGAGTCCGCTTCCTTCTGCTTGGCAAGATCTTCTTCGGCATCCTTCATCAAGGCTTCGGCCTTGGCGCGTTCCTTTTCCTTGAGTGCAATTTCAGCATTGATAGCGAGTTTCTTGACGGCAGCGGAGTCCAGTTCGGGACAGATCAAGTCCTTGCCGCCCTTTGTACCATCGGCGCATTCCATGGTGCCCTGGAACTGGCCCATCTTGTAGGCTCCCCACTGTTTCTTAGTAATGCGTTCGGAGTAGCAAACTTCTTCGTCGGGCATCCACTGGTAGCAGGTGTCCTTGACAGTCCAGAAGGTAACCATGCCGTTCGGAAGGCCCTTGTGGAACACGCCACCGAATTCACCGAAATCGACAAAGCCTTCAAGGCTATTCGCATTGAACGTCAAAGCCACCGGCTTTTTCTTGAACGGGTTATACACCGTCATACGGCCGTGCAAGGCGTTGCGCTTGTACGGGATTTCGGCCATCAGGAAGCCCTTGTAGGAATACATCTTGGCCGTACCGTTCACGTAGCCCTGGGTATAGGGCACTTCGAGGAACTTGAAGTAGTAAGAGCTGTCGACCGTACCGTGAATCTTCTGGTCCATGACGCTGGAGCGGTAGAAGGTAGAAACGCCTTCGCGCATACCCATCTTGTAATGAGACTTCCAGAGGATACCACCCCATTCAGGACCTTGCTTCTTGGGGTAGGTCGGGTCGTTCATGTAACCGATTTCTTCGCCGTACATAAGGCCGTTGGCATCTACGTGGCGAAGGTTTTCGACATAACCGTTAGCAGCAAAGCCAGTCAGTTCACCCTTGTCGAGGCAGCGCACATCGCTGTAATCGGTAAAGCGACCCACGGCGCTCGGAATGAGCTTGCGGGGCATGCCAGAAAGGTGGAACAGGAACGGGTTGCGCATGTCGCTTTCAAGACCGGCATCCGGTCTGTTATGCACGTTGATAAAGCAGTTGATCGAATCGGCGCGGACCTTGCGGGCTTCCAGGTATTCGCCGAACGGAGTCTTGGACTTGTCCTCGAAGTTGAGTGCAATAGCGCCTTCCAGCGGTTTGCCCTTGGCAAAATCCGCAAGCATGGGGACCGATTCCTTGATATGGTCAACGCACTGCGAGATGTAGAGTTCCTGCGAGCAGGTCATGCCCTTGGGGCAGGTAAGCAGACGCGGCTTGGGAATGTCCCAGACCTTCACGATTTTCTTGCCCTCGTCATTGGCACGCCAACCGAAACCACCCTTTTCACGGACCGTGTAGCAACCGCACACCGTAGCCTCGTCACGAATGGCTCCGATACGGTTACGTTCGCGCGGGACAATGTTTGCCGCCGACTCGATCCAGCAGTCCATGTATTCAAAATGGTTGACATCATACATGCCCGGCATATTCGCCGCTTCAGTAGAATCCACCGAGGCAAGAGCATCTTCAAAATCATCGGCAAAAGCAAAACATACCGTCAAGGCAATTACCGAGGCAATCTTCCAAGAAATCGATTTCATACAAGGGCAAATCTATATATATAAACGAAATTTGTCTTGTAATTTTAGTTTACAAGCATATTTTTGAGCCTCTTGCCCATTTTTACAATTTTTGGTATCTTTGAGGCACGCCATCGACGACCCGGAAAAACCTTCCGATAGCCGCCAGACGAGCACCGGACAACCGGCAAGCTTTAAAAAAGGCATAACGATGGACATCAAGATTCTACAGCAGCCCGACGACGTCACTTGCGGGCCGACTAGCCTTCAGGCGGTATACAACCACCTCGGCTACAAGATTTCCCTAAAGCAACTGATTTCTGAAATTGAATTTCTTGAAGATGGCGGAACCCTCGGCGTTTTCCTCGGCATCGACGCCCTGAAGCGCGGATTCAAGGCGACTATTCATTCGTACAACCTGACGCTATTGGATCCCACCTGGAGCGAGCTTTCCATGCCAGAACTCAAGGCTAAGCTGGAACTCTTGCACAAGGCAAAGCACGCCCCCAAGCTCCGCAAGGCAATCGAAGCCTACATCCGCTTTATTGATTTGGGCGGAACCGTCGCATTCTCCGACCTGCGTGCCGCCATGTTCGAAAAATATTTCAAGAAGGGAGTGCCCGTTCTTTGCGGACTTTCGGCTACCTACCTGTACCGCAGCATGCGCGAATTCACCGGAGCCGATGACAAGTCCGTCTTCGACGACATTCACGGCGAACCCATGGGGCACTTCGTCGTAGTTTACGGCATCGACGACAAGAAACAGTTCATGGTCGCCGACCCCGACGGCACCAACCCCCTTCACAAGACTCCTTACTACAAGGTGGACAAGTTCCGCCTGCTCCACAGCATCTTGCTCGGCGTCATGACGTACGACGGCAACGTGCTTGTTATAGAGAATAAGAAATAACGGCATAGAATCATGAAAAAACTGATTGTGGTGAACAATCCCAAGCACTGGAAATTGCACGTTCCTGGCATCGATATCATTTCGGCACAGGACTACCTGATTTCGAGCAAATACACCAACGAACGCAACCTGCGCGTATTTAACCTTTGCCGCGATTACAACTACCAGAGCAAAGGCTACTACGTATCGCTGCTGGCCGAAGCCCGCGGGCACAAGGTGATTCCGGGCGTCAAGAACATGCGCGACTTCAAGGCCCCCGCGGTCATCAAGCACATCTCCGACGAAATCGACAACCTGATTCAAAAGAGTCTGCACAAACTTACCGGTACGGAATTCGTGCTTTCGATTTACTTCGGTCAGAACGTGAGCCCGCAATACTTGGAGCTTTCGCAGGAACTTTACCGTTTGTTCCAAGCACCGCTACTGCGTGCAAAATTCGTATTCAAGCAGAAGTGGTTCATTCAGAGTATTCGCCCCATTTGCGTGGATGAAATTCCTGAATCGCACATGGAATTCGTTGATAAATTTGCGCAAGAATATTTTGAAAAGACTCGCTACGCCACCAGTAAAGAAGAAGATTACCTGTACGACTTGGGCATTCTTACGAACCCCGACGAAGTAGAGCCGCCGAGCAATGCGCAGGCGATTCAGAACTTTATCAAGGCTGCCGAAGAAACGGGATTCCGTGTGGAGATGATAACCAAGAAGGATTACCCGCGCGTAGGCGAATTCGACGCCATATTCATCCGCGAAACCACGAACGTGAACCATTACACATACAGTTTCGCCCGCCGAGCCCAGTCGCAAGGCATTGCGGTGATTGACGACCCCGACAGCATTCTGCGCTGTTCCAACAAGGTGTATTTGCAAGAACTGATGCAGGCGGCCAAGATTCATTCGCCGAAGACGATTATCGCGCACGCCGAAAACCGCCACACGCTCGCCAAGGAAATCGGATTCCCGATGGTGATCAAGTCGCCGGATTCGAGTTTTTCCATGGGCGTTAAGAAGGCGACCAACAAGGAAGAACTGGAACAGATTCTCGACGAGATGTTCCAACACAGCGACTTGCTGATTGCCCAGGAATTCACGCCGACGGAATTCGACTGGCGCGTGGGCGTTCTGGACGGCAAGCCGCTCTACGCCTGCAAGTACCACATGGCGAAGGGCCACTGGCAAATTTACAACTGGGAAAGCAACGACAAGCAGAGCGAAGAATTTTCGGGCAAGTGCGAAAGCATTCCTATCGAGATGGTGCCCCACGGAATCGTAAAAACCGCCCTCAAGATTTGCAGCCTGATCGGCAACGGGCTTTACGGCGTCGATTTGAAGGAATGGCACGGCCACCCGATTGTAATCGAGGTGAACGACAACCCGAGTATTGACGCGGGCATTGAAGATGGCGTGGGCAAGAGCAAGGTTTACCTCGCCATCATGAGATCGCTGCGCCACCGCATTGAAGACCGCATGAACGCCGCACAGCATAAATTGCAACAGCACGAAAGGGAATGGTTCTAATGTCCAACTACAAACTTTGGCAACGTTACGGCATCGAGATGGAATACATGATTGTGGATCGTGATTCCTTGAACGTTCTCCCCCGCGCCGATGTACCGCTTGGAAAAGACAAGAACGGCGAACAGCTTTCGGACGTGGAACACGGGCCCATTGGACTTTCCAACGAGTTGGTGAGCCATGTGCTGGAATTCAAGTGCGCAGAACCCGTTGACAGTCTGAAGCATTTGGGCAAGACCTTCCATCACGAAATCTTGAAAGCGAATGAATCGCTCAAGAGCATTAACGCCATGCTCTTGCCGACGGCGGCCCACCCCTTCATGGATCCCGCCGAAATGAAGCTCTGGCCTTACGACTGCCTGGATATCTACGAGACTTACGACCGCATCTTTAACTGCAAAGGCCACGGTTGGGCGAACCTGCAATCCACCCATATCAACCTTTCTTTTAACGGCGACGAGGAATTCGGAAAGTTGCACGCAGCCATTCGCGCGCTGTTGCCGCTGATTCCCGCCGTAGCAGCCTCTAGCCCGTTTTTGGACAGCAAGTACTGCGGATTCCTGGATGGCCGAATCGAAACTTACCGCCATAACCAAGAGAAAATTCCGAGCATTACGGGCAAGGTGATTCCCGAAGCGGTCTTTACTTACAAGGATTACGAGGAGCAAATTTTCAACCACGTGAAGGCCGACATTACGCCTTACGATCCGGAACATTTGCTGAACCATTTCTTCTTGAACAGCCGCGGGGCAATCGCCCGCTTTGACCGCGGTGCCGTAGAAATCCGCCTGGTCGACATTCAGGAATGCCCGGATGCCGACATCGCCATTGCCGAATGGGAAGTCGCCATACTCAAGGGCCTTGCAGAAGGCGCTTTCGCAAGCGAAAAGGAAATTCGAGCCCTTGACACCGACGCTCTCGCCAAGATTCTGCTCGCGACTACGAAATCTGCCGAAAAGACCGTGATTACAGACCGCGATTTCCTGAAAATTTGGAAAATAGATGCCAGCGAAATCACCGCCGGCGAGCTCATCCAAAAAATCACGGACCGCGTTAAAGTCAAAATCAGCGCCCATTCGCAGGCCTTGCTCGCCGAAATGTTCAAACGCGGAACCCTCGCAAGCGCCCTCGTGAAAGCAGTCGGCGCAGACCCCGACCGTGACGATTTCGTATACGAATACGGGAAATTGGCAAAATGCCTGGCTGAAAATAGACTATACGGAATTTAAAAGAATATATTTATTCCTAATGAGAAAGAATTGGTCTATTCTTGCGGGACTCCTTATCTGTGCGCAGGCTTTTCTAGCCTGTAGCAATTCCGTTTCTACTTTTGTTACCGAGACTGAAGAGCCTCAAACAACAGCAGAAGAAATCGCAGCAGCGGACACAACTACAGTAGAAAAGACAACAAAGCCAGATACTACCGTTACTGAGGAACCTGCTGAGTCCGACACGACAAGCTCCGAAGAAATTGTAGTTCCGGACACGACGGTTGCAGCAGATACCGCAAATATCGATACAATCTCAAACGATTCTATCGCAATAGATTCCAATAGTCTTCATTTAACCCTCAAAGAAGATGGTATAACATCCGGCAACTTGTATCTAAACTACCCCGCAGATTCTTTCTTGATTCGGTTTGAAATTGGCGACATTGTAACAGTCGCAATCAACGGCTACGACACTCTTGAAATGCCGGTAGCGGAAAGCTCCAGCGACGTGCCCATCGCAGGATTCCTTGTCGCAGCAATCAAGGGTTCCGACCAACTTGTCTTGACAGCTCATAACGCCAAGTTGGCAAGTGTCCTCGGAATAACCGCCGAAAAAGCGCCAATACAAGTTTCTTTATCTATGAAAGAAAAGGGCGGTTACCTGTTGGGTCTCGACATCATGCGCAATACCCAATACATGGGCTCTTACGCAGAAAATTACCCAGACCTTTCAGTCGAAGAATTCGCAAACTTTAGAGAAGTTCACACCACAGGCATGGGGGAACATAAACTTTACCGTTCCTCTAGCCCCATCTACCTTTATCTCGGTCGCAATTACTACGCCGATTCTCTGGCTCAAGCCGCAGGCGTAACCACCTTCATCAACCTAGCCGATTCGGAGAGCAGTGCTTACTCCAACAAGGGTTACGAAACCACCTATTATTCGACACAAAACATCATCTTTTTAGGAGTTCCCCCGGAATTCTTTTCAGAGATTTTCAAAGTAGGTCTCGTAATAGGGTTCCGTTACATGATTGAGCACGAAGGCCCGTATCTGGTGCACTGCACCTATGGCATGGACCGCACCGGTTTTATGATTGCCGTCTTGGAAGCCTTAATGGGCGCTACCGCAGAGGAAATCCAAGATGATTATGCAAAGACTTTCAGCAACTACTTTACCGTAATCGACAACCAACAGGTCGCCCTGAACGAGCAACAGATTGATTTCTTCAAGGCCGTCGTTCTCAGGAATTTGAAAGCAGTGTACCACGCCGAAGGTGTCAACATTTCTGACGTCAATCATGCAGACTGGGCCTCGGCCACAGAAAAATACCTGGAAAAACTAGGTATGACCCAAGAGGAAATTTCCGCTTTGAAGGACAGGTTGAAATAATGAAACTCATGCTTACTTGCGAGCACGCGAGCAATAAGTTGCCTGCAGCGTTCAAGAGCGCCGTTCCTGCCGAAATCTTGAAGACGCACCGCGCCTATGACATCGGGGCATGCTCCGTTTTCCGCAAGCTCGTGAAATTTGCAAAGCCCGAATTTTATTGTGAAGGGAAATTCTCGCGCCTGTTCGTTGATTTGAACCGCACCATCACCAACAAGAGTGCGTTCAGCGAATACTACGAAGCGTTCGAAGCTAGCGACAAGTCCGCCGCCGAGAAAGCAAAAGCCCAAGCCACCGCCTACTGGCAGGAATACCGCGCAGCTATTGAAAAGTTCGTGGCAAGTTCGCTGAGTTCGCCGAAGCGAACCGCCTCTAAAACGCGCGCAGCAAAACCTGCACCAGAAATCGTCCACCTGGGCATCCACAGCTTCACGCCCGTGCTAAACGGCAAAGTCCGCTGCACCGACATCGGGATTCTCTACGATCCGAGCCGCCCGCTAGAGCGCGCCTACGCAAATGTCATCAAGGACGAAATCAAGCGGCTCTACCCCGCCATGAAAGTCCGCTTCAACTACCCGTACAAAGGAACATCCGACGGGCTCACCACTACGCTCCGCAAAAAAATCGGCCCGCGATACGTGGGAATCGAAATCGAAATAAATCAGAAATTCTTTTTATAAAAAAAGCCTCGGGATTAACCCGAGGCATTTTTTAGATTTTTCGATTACAAGCAGTGCGCTCTCAGGTCTTCATCGCTCAGAGTGCTGAGGTATGCAGGCGGCACATCGAGAACGGTCTTGCAGCCGGTCTGGCCGTTTGCCTTCATGCGGAGAGCCGCGCGGGCGTAAGCCACGAGAACGCTCGTCGTGAATTCCGGGTTGGAATCGAGCTTGAGGCTGTATTCGATCACGTGGGTGTGTTCCTTGTTCATGCCGGTCTTGCCGGTACGGATCACGAAACCACCGTGAGCGAGGCCGCTGTGGTTCTTGTTGAATTCTTCTTCGCTGATGAAGTTCACCGTGGTGTCGTATTCGTCGAAGTAGTTCGGCATCGTCTTGATGGCGTTTTCGATATAGGCCTTGTCGGCACCTTCTTCGGCCACCACATAAACCAGACGCGTGTGCTTCTGGCGCGTGGTGAGTTCCGGCATGGAACCGCTACGCACGGCTTCGAGAGCCGCTTCCACCGGGCAGGTGTACTGCTTCGCATTCTTCACGCCCTTGATGCGGCGGACAGCGTCGCTGTGGCCCTGGCTAACGCCCTTGCCCCAGAACGTGTAGTCCTTGCCTTCCGGGAGGATGGACTGGGCGTACACGCGGTTCAGGCTGAACATGCCCGGGTCCCAACCCACAGAAATCATGGCAATCTTGTTTGCGCCCTTGGCAGCAGCGTCAACGGCAGCGAAGTGCTGCGGGATCTTGGCGTGGGTGTCGAAGGAATCAATCACATTGAACATGGAGGCGTACTTCGGGGTGAGCACCGGCAGGTCCGTAGCAGAGCCACCGCAAATGATGAGCACGTCCACCTTGTCCTTCCAGGCTTCCATTTCAGAAACGTTCAGCACCGGAACGCCAGCCGTCTGAATCTTGACCGTAGAGGGGTCACGACGAGTGAAAACAGCGACGAGTTCCATATCCGGAGCCTGCTTCACAGCGCATTCCACGCCGCGACCGAGGTTTCCGTAACCGAGAATAGCGATCTTTGCCATAATAAGGTCCTTGTTAAAATTTTTGCGAGTAAAAATATAGGAAAATCAGATTCCCGTGCTGCCGAAGCCGCCGCGGTCAGCGCCGTCGAGAGCACCTTCTTCGAAGGTGAGCGTTGGCTGGATTTCCATGATGCGGAACTGAGCGATGCGGCTCCCCTTCTCGATGGTCACGTCGCGGGTAGCGTACACGGGCATTTTCCACCAGTCGTTGGCACCGCAGTAACTGGAGTCCACCACGCCCACGGAATTCGCCTGCAGAATACCGAAGTTCTTGAATGTGGAACTGCGCGGAGCGATATGCGCCTCGTAGCCCTCGGGCAACTTCATCGCCACCCCCAGGTGAATGAGCCTGAACTCCCCCGCCTTGAGCGTCACGGTCTCTGCCGCGGCGAGGTCAATCCAGTCAGACTTGCCGCCAATGTAAGTGAGTTTCGGGATGGAATCGTCAAGGTACTGAATTTTAATCGTCTTCGTGGTCATGATATAAATTTAAAAAGGTTTGTCGCTAAACAACGTCGTCAATTTTTTCATTCCAGTAGTTCGTGGTTTCACGAACCATTTCTTTTCCGCAATCATAGATGCATAAAAAGCAAACTTCGTTCACGACTTCGTAATCGGAGCCGCCATTGAACACGTTGGCGTTACCGTATTCTTCGCGGTCTTTCCACAGGTAGACTTTGCAAGCGTTCTGCGCCGAAACCACCTTGCAGTAGGCAGCGAGAGCATCTTCGCTGAGATCGGCCGCACTAGTCGCGGCCCCCGCGGACCCATTCATCACCAAAGGCGACGCAAGGATTTCGGCAAGCGATATGATTCGCGTGCCGTCCTTGGCCAAGATTCGCCCTGCGATGTTGAATTCGACTTCCATTTATTTCGATTCAGCAGATTCTGCCGCAGCCTTTGCGGCCTTGTCGGCAGCTTGTTCGAGGCGAGCGGGCTTTTTCGCGAGATTGCGGATGAGTCCGAACAACGCCGAAAGTTCGTTGCGGGTCGGGTGCAGGCGCTGCAAGAGCGTATTGAGGAAGTTGTCACGCCAAGACTGGTCGTGATACTGGCCCGTCAGATAGCGGTCCAGGAATTTCTTGAAGCTGTCAATCTGGTCGATGGTGGCAGGAGCCGTTTCGCAAGCACCCTTGCTTCCGCGCTTGGCACGGCCTTCGCCGTTGGCAAGTGCACCGCTGCGGCAGAGTTCATAAAGGCCAACCGTTACCGCCTGGGCCAAGTTGAGACTCATAAGGCCCGGCACCGGTATTTCGCACTGGTAAGTGCAAGCGTTCACTTCTTCGGTTTCAAGGCCGCAAGATTCGCGACCGAACACCAGCGCAATGGTTCCATTCTCGGGCAAGAGTTCTGCAAGCCCGGGCATCATGGTATGCTTGATGGCAGAACCGTAAATGCGGCGGCTGAATGCGACAGCGCATGCGCAATCACCGATGGCATCTTCGAACTTATGCACGATGGTCGCCTTATCCAAGACATCGTGGCTGTTCGGAGCCGTATGGTAGGAATTTTCAATTACCTTGTCGCGCTTCGGGTAAACGATATAAAGCTCGTCGAGGGCGTAGCAGTGCATGGCGCGGGCCACAAAGCCCACATTGTGCGGATGTTCCGGTTCAACAAGTACAACTCTGAATTTGCGCATATCTAAACTTCCCACTTAAAACCGCGACCGCGGATTTCGTTTTCAATTACTTCGCCGGCCTTTATCTCGGCACCGGCATAAATCACGGAATGCTTGATGGTCACGCCTGCAGGCACTTGAACGCCATCTTCAATGACAGCTTCGTTCACGTCGCGGCCAAGCTCCTTCAAGCGAGCCTCCACCGCATTCATCAAGCCTTCGGGCGAGCCCATATCGATCCAAGTCGCATGCCGTTGCGTCATATCCACGAACGGAGCGCGCACAGCCGCAATTTCTTGCTTCCAAAATTCACGGATATCGAATTCCCCGTCGCGAATGCGCGAAAGAGCCTCATCGCTGTACCACGAAACGCCCGAAAATGTTGCAGGCAAACCTTCTTCGCTGCCAAAGCGCCCGACCACACCGGCCAAGCGACCGTCCGCACCCACGCGGAACGTATTCACCTTCGGAAAATCCACCGCGAGCAAAGCCACCTGCGGGCCATCCGGTTGGGCAGCCAACGCCTGCGCATTTTCAACAAAAGCCTTCAAGTCGAAATCGCAATAGGCATCGCCATTCATAATCAGGAGGCCACCGCGGTAGCCCTCGTTATAAATGCGCTTGAGCGGACCAGCCGTCCCAAGGATATCGGGTAGTT
This sequence comes from Fibrobacter sp. UWB5, assembly GCF_002210295.1. Taxonomy (NCBI): domain Bacteria; kingdom Pseudomonadati; phylum Fibrobacterota; class Fibrobacteria; order Fibrobacterales; family Fibrobacteraceae; genus Fibrobacter; species Fibrobacter sp. UWB5. The sequence goes on from NZ_MWQH01000012.1 coordinate 38,415, forward strand.
CCACCCAGACTTTTTCGAAACCTAAAGTTTCACCCGCCGCCACCACCTGGTCGGCCAGGTAATGGGCATTTGCATGCAAACGAACATTTCCGATGGCGCGCGCCTTACGGGCCTGCAAGTCCAGAATCGAAGCATCAACCACGGGAACAAGGGGCTTCGGCACGTCATTCGTGAGCGGGCGCAGACGGGTTCCAAGGCCCGCCGCCAGGATCAAAACATTCAGGGAATCGTTATTCACAAGGAAATTTTCCATTATATGTATAAAGATAGAAAAAGGCGTTCTAAAAAAAATTAACACACTTCTGCAAATTAAGAATTCTATTTTTAGGGCACCATGAAGAAACGTTACATTGCCCTTATCGTTCTCGCGGCCCTGATCGTGCTCGTCATCGCCGCCCTCAAAATCGCTCCCGGCATCGCCAAGAATTACGTGGTCGAACATTCCGAAGAACTCATCGGCCGCAAAATGAAAATCGAAAACATCGATTTCAGTCCGCTGTCCTTTACGATCACGGTCGACGACTTCGCCATCTTTGAACCCGACGGAACCACCCCCTTCGTGGCCTTCGAAAAGTTCCGCATCAACGTGAACCCCACGCGACTCATCGCTAAAGAAATCAGCGTGAGCGAAATCTACCTGAAAGGTCTCTACACCCGCGTAGCCCAGAGAGGCGACCTGTTCAACTTCAGCGACATTCTCAACAAGTTTGCCGCCGACTCAACCGCCGACACCACCGCAAAGGAAGAACCCAAGGTCGACACCACGGCAGCGGACTCTGCCCAAGCCCTGAACCTCGACCCGACCGAAGCCTTGGGCGGATTCAGCGTGGCCATCGAGAACATCACTCTTGAAAAAGGCAACATCATTTACGAAGACCTCAAGGTGGGCTCCAAGATCCACATCCAGGATTTCTCCGTCGCCATTCCCGCCGTCTACTTCAGCAACAAGAACACCGACATCGGCGTGAACCTCAAGTTCGCAAACGGCGGCGACCTGGGAGTCAAAGTCCAGTTCAACATGCAGACCCAGGACTTCGGCGTGAACGTTACGCTTAACAAGCTCGCCCTCGCCGTTGCCAAGCCCTACCTCAAGGACTTTATCAACTACAAGGATTTCGAAGGCACTCTCGGCGTGAACCTGAACGTCGCGGGTAACGTGAACAACGTTCTTTCTTCGAACGTGAGCGGCACCGTCTCCGTAGACGACATCAAGCTCACCGAAACCAGCGGCAAGGCCATTGGCGTTGCACACGTCGGCGTAGGTATCGCCAAGGCAAACGTAAACGAAATGGATTTCCGCGTGGATTCCGTGATTGTTGACGGAGCCTACGCACACCTCGACCTCTTAAAGAACGGCAAGACCAACATTGACATTTTGCTCGAACCGCTGAACAAGCCCGCAAAGGCCGCTCCGGTCGACACCACCGCCAAGGACGAACCCAAGGCCGCCGAAAAGTCCAAGCCGCTCAAGGCCGTGATCAACAAGCTGCAAGTGGTCAACACCAACGTTTCTGCATCCGACCACACGCCCAAGCAGACTTTCAACTATAAAGTCAGCAACATCGCCGTCAACGGTTCCAACATCAACTTCAACACCCCCTGCACCATCAACGTTTCTGCAGCCTTCCCCGAAGGCGGTGCACTCACGCTCAAGTACAAGGGCGCGCTCTCCGACATCGGCACCATGGACGCCTACATCAGCGTGAAGAACCTCGCCCTCAAGCACTTCTCGCCGTATAGCCACCACTACACCGGCTATCCCATCAGCTCGGGCACCATGGCATTCGCCAGCGAAAACAAGATGAACGACTGGAACATCGAAAGCAAGAACACCATCGACATCTATAATATCGACGTCGCTGACAAGGACGGAACCACCGACCCGGAATACACCGTTCCCATGAAGGTCGGTCTCTATATTCTCAAGGATAAAGATGACAAGATCCAGTTCGACGTTCCCGTGAAGGGCAACGTGAAGGACCCGGAATTCTCTTACCTGAAGATCGTATGGCAGACCGTGATGAACTTGCTCATCAAGGTGGCTCTCTCGCCGCTCAAGGTCGTGGGTAACGTGGCCGCCACAGGCGCAGGTGCCGTCGGAATTGACCTCGGCAAGAACGACGAAATCTACATCGACCCGCTCGCAAGTTCCTTCACCAGCGAACAGTTCGCCAAGGCCCAGAAGATGGTCGAGGCGCTCGCCAAGGACAAGAAACTCAAGATGAACTTTGTGCAGAACTTCAACATGAAAAAGACCGTTGAAGCCTACAAGACGCACAAGCTCAAGACCGACTTCTACAAGGCCACGCAGAACAAGACGACGCTCAACGAACTCGACGAAAAGGCCATTGTCGCCATCGAAGACAAGGACAGCGCCTACGCCTCCTATGCCGCAGAACATGCCAAGGAACTGGACCGCAAGACCATGGAAAAGGAAATCCTCGCCATGGCCGAAGCCCGCAACCAAGAACTGCTCAAGACCTTGCAGCAGCAACCCGGTGTGACCAAGAAGAACGTCACCGTGACCACCGCCCCGCGCGGCGCACTCACCCAGCGCAAGGCCATGTACAAGGTACAGATTGACGTGCAATAAACGATAGAGCCGAGCGATTTATTGTGAGTCACAAGCGGCTCATATCAATGAGCCGTGGTGACGAGAGTGAGGCGATATCACATTTTGTAATCTACGATAGAGCCGAACAGTCTGTAAGGGGAACGCCTTCCCCTCACTACAAAAAGTGACCCGCCGGCATAGCCGGCGGGTCTTCATATACGGGCATAGCCCTAGGATACTAGCAACGCGTTGCACGCGTTGACG
>NZ_MWQH01000013.1 GCF_002210295.1 Fibrobacter sp. UWB5
CGTCAACGCGTGCAACGCGTTGCTAGTATCCTAGGGCTATGCCCGTATATGAAGAACCGCCGGCTATGCCGGCGGGTCACTTTTTTCAATAAAATTGAACGGTCTTCGTGAGCCTCAAGCGACTCGTATTAAAAATGAATGACGCGGACCTTGATGACCTTGTCGAGCTTGGAGAGCTTCTCGACGATAGAATCATCAACCTTGCTTTCCACGTCAACGAGGTTGTAGCCGATCTTGCCATTGCTCTTGTTGCTGAAAGAAGCAATGTTGATGCCTTCGGCGCCGAACACCTTCGTGATTTCAGAAATCATGTTCGGAACGTCCTGGTTGATGACCACCACGCGGCTCTTGACGCCGGAATGCGGGTGATCAACGAGGGCCGGGAAGTTCACGGAATTGCGGACGCAACCGTATTCGATGTAGTCCTTCAATTCTTCGACGGCCATCACGGCGCAGTTTTCTTCGGCTTCTTCGGTAGAAGCACCGAGGTGCGGGAAGCAGGTGACCTTGTCGTTCTTGATGAGGTCTGCATCCGGGAAGTCGCAGAGGTAGCCCTGGAGAGAGCCAGAAGCGAGCATGTCGTTGACCGGAGCCATTTCCACGATACCGCCGCGGGCGAAGTTCATGATGTAGCTGCCCTTGAAGCCGGCGAGGTTCTTGCGGTTGAGCAAGTTTTCGGTCACGCCCTTGATGAACGGAACGTGCACGGTGAGGAAGTCGGAATTTGCAATCACGGTGTCGAGGTCGGCAATTTCAACCTTGTTGGAAAGTTCGTGCATGTTGGCGGCGTTCGGATACGGTTCGTAAGCGAGCACGCGCATGTTCTTCCAACGGGCATAGTTGGCGACGAGCACGCCGATCTTGCCGAGACCGATCACGCCGAGAGTCTTACCGGCAAGTTCCATACCGGCAAACTTCTTCTTACCGCTTTCAACGGTCTTGGCGAGGTCCGGATCGTTGGTGTCGAGGCCCTTGACCCATGCGGCAGCCTTGTCCACGTTACGGACGGCCATGCCGAGCACGGTCATCACGAGTTCGGCAACGGCGTTGGCGTTTGCACCCGGAGTGTTGAACACGCAAATACCCTTTGCAGAAGCCTTGTCGATGGTGATGTTGTTCACGCCAGCGCCGGCGCGGGCGACAGCCAGCAGGCCGTCAAAGTTGTCGGTATCAACCTGGGCGGAACGCACCAAGATGGCATCCGGTTTTTCGATAGAATCGGAAACCTGGTAGAACGAGCCAAACAGGCTCAGGCCTTTCTTGGAAATGTTGTTCATCGTCTTAATAGTTGCCATTGTATTGTCCTTTGTTAATGTTTAAAACTTTTGCGTGATTCGTTACGGTTCTACCCAGCGACCGCGATCCTTGATGAGGTTCACCAATTCTTCGATGGCGTCTTCTTCGGGGATGTTCTTCTTGACGGCCGTCTTGCCTTCGAACAGGGTAATGCGGCCGGGGCCACCGCCCACGTAACCGAAGTCGGCGTCGGCCATTTCGCCCGGGCCGTTCACGATGCAGCCCATGATGCCGATGGAAATGTCCGAGAGGTGACCAAAGCGGGCCTTGATCTTGCCCATGACTTGCTGGATGTCGTAGAGGGTGCGGCCGCAGCTCGGGCAGCTGATAAAGTTCGTCTTGCTGCGGCGGCAGTAGGCAGCCTGCAGAATGTCGAAGGCCAGAAGAACGCTTTCCTTGGCGCCCTTGTAACCGTCGATCACGACGGCGTCGCCAAGACCGTCGGTGACGAGACTTCCGATGTCGGCGGAAACGCGGAGCGTTTCACGTTCGTTGTCATTAATCTTGGCGTAAAGTAAAATCGGGTCTTTGCGACCTGCCGCTTCCAAAGCGGCGGCAAGGGCGCGCACGCCGGAAACCATCTCGGCTCCCGTGTAGCAGAATACGGAACCGGCAGGCACGGCAGCTGGATTCGCTGCAAAGCCCGCGATATCCATGGCGTCCTTGAATTCTACAATCGGTTTTTCGTTCAAGCAGGGGAGAGCGAATTCCGCATTGCGGCGTTCGCCGGTGAGTGCAATCGCATCGGCTTTCACGCCGACCTTCACCGGGTTAGAACCACCGATTTCCACGCCCGACACCTTCACGACTTCGGTCTCGCGGCGTTCGTAGTGGTACGGGTCTTTTTCGAGAACGGGCACCGCGTAGCTCACCGGCTTTGTCGGGAGAGCGCATGCCTTGATAAGTTCCTGAGCCACCGGGACTTCGGCCACCGGATCTTCGGTGAGCGATACGCGGATCGTGTCGGCAAGACCGTCAAGCAACAGAGCGCCGATGCCCGCGGCCGACTTCAGTCGTCCGTCGGCACCCGCGCCCGCTTCCGTGACGCCCACGTGGAACGGGTACGGCTTGAAACCTTCTTGCTTAATGCGGGCGGCGAGCATGCGGTAGGCGGCAATGGCTATGCGCGGGTTGCTGCTCTTGAGGCTCAAAACCACCTGGTCAAAATGTTCGGCTTCGCACACGGCCAAATATTCCATGGCGCTTTCCACCATGCCTTCCACCGTGTCGCCGTAGCGGTAAATCATACGGGCGGCAAGGGAACCGTGGTTCACGCCGATGCGGATGGCGCGACCGAGGCGCTTGGCCTCTTGCACAAACGGCGTAAAGGCTTCGGCCACCTTTTCCTTGCCTTCGTCAAAAGACTTGTCCGTCTGCTGGTCGAGTGTCAAAATACCTGTGTCGACAAAGTTACCCGGATTGATGCGGACCTTTTCGACCCACTTGAGGGCTTCGAAAGCGGCCTTCGGCTGGAAATGGATGTCGGCAGAAACCGGCACCTTGCAACCGGCGGCACGCACCTGCTTCATCACTTCTTCGAGACCCTGGGCGTCTGCAAATGTCGGGGCGGTAATGCGAACCAGTCCGCAACCTACCTTGGCAAGTGCCAAAGTTTCGGCCACCGTGCGCTCCACATCTTTGGGCTTGGTGGTGGTCATGGACTGAACTAAAATGGGGGCATTGCCCCCGATAAGTGCGTCGCCAACGCGAACCTGTACAGTTTCCCTGCGGACTGCGTTAAAGCGGTCGGCAACATAGGGGAATTCGCTAAACTTTGTCATGCGCCCAAAGATAGCATTTTTTCGCAATTTAGGCTTCGTCTTCGCTCAAGCTTTGATAATATTCTTCAAGTTTTTTGCGGCAGGCGATAAAGCAATCCTTTAGTGCCGGGTCAAACTGCGTGCCCATGCCTTCGATAATGATATCGTAGGCTTCGCTGAACGACATTTCGGCCTTGTAGCAACGCTTGGACACCAAGGCGTCGTACACGTCGGCAATGGCCATGATGCGGGCTTCGAACGGAATTTCGGTCCCTTTGAGTTTCTTGGGGTAGCCGAAACCGTCGAAACGTTCGTGGTGGTATCGGGCGACGTTCTTTGCGATTTTCACAAAGTCCGGAGATTCCACTGCCGTGAGCAAGTTTTCGACAATCATGGCTCCCTTCTCGGGGTGTTCCTTCATTTCTTCGTATTCCTGCGGAGTAAAGCGGCCGGGCTTTCTCAAAATGCGGTCATCGATTGCGATCTTGCCGATATCATGCATCGGGGCTGCCGAAACCAGGCTGTCGTAGAAGAATTCGGACTGTCCAAGAGTCGGGTCCTTGCGCAGGTATTCGACCAGAATTTGCACCACGCGGCTTGTACGCTTGATATGGCTACCGGTGTTGCTGTCGCGGCTTTCGACCATGTGGGCCATACCCACGACCATTTGTTCCTGAATCGAACGAATCTGCGTGTCGTTTTCCTTGAGCATCAATTCAAGGCGCACGTTGTTCGTACCCAACATGTTGATGTAATTGTGCATGCTGGTTTCGTCTTCGATTCGGAACATGTTGATTTTTTCGGAACCCGAAAGCGGAAGCTGGCGAAGCAGAATCTTGTAGTATTTTCCGTCTTGCTCAAACTTCTTTTCTATAGTCTCGTCGCCTTGTTTCAGTTCCTTGTTCCAGGCAATCAGCAAATGGTTCAGTTCAGAATTGTCGGGGGTGGAGTGGTCAATACGGCAATTTTTCAGGTCAGGGAAGGTCTCGTAGGCCACCGCGTTACAACCGAGGAACTTGTTTTTCGTAGAAATGAGAAGGTAACTGTCGGTGTTCTGGGTTTCGAGAACCTGCGAAATAATATCTTCCACGTCGTAGCGTTTGACTCTAAAGCAAATATACAGGAGCGCAAACTGGTCGAACACGTACACCGCGGGCATGACCAAGGTGTCGGTTTCGACCACGCGTGAAATAAAGAACGAAAGAATAGATACGGCTTCAATCGAAGACAGCGCCACTAGACTCTTGAACGAGACGTTTTTCTTTTTAATAAAGGCGAACACAATGAGGCTTACGTTGATGATGACAAAGCCCACCATGACGAAATTGAATATGTCGTGCCCGATTGCGTATTCGGCGCTAAAATTGCCTACGCCGTTAGTCTGGATGAACTTGATGGTCTTGTAATAGAATCCATTGAATCCGACCGTCATCGATAGAGCCAAGACGACAAAGACAATCAACAGGAGTATATCGTAGCTCCATGCCGGAAACTTGATCTTGCAAATAGAAAGGCATGCCTTAAAGGTCAGAACGGGCAAGAACATCGAACCAAGATAAATCATCTTGTTCGAAAGAATCGCCTGGTCCACGTTGGTCGAAAAAGCAAGTAACAGATGGCCTAAACAAGCGATAAAGGCGCAGAAAAAGAGCAGCGGGTACGGGCCAGTCTGCTTTGGATTGACTCGGTATTGCAGACAAAAGTTAAGCGCTGCGACAACAGTTAAAAACGTCAAAAAAATAATGACCATACAAATCCCATCTATTTGTACAACACACCCCATATTAAATATAAATTAAAATTTACTCGTGCGAGTGGGGGACCAAAAAGAAATCTGTCTAAAAAGCGTGTAAAAGATACAGCCGCCAATCTTTTGATTGACGACTGCAACAATCTGTATTACAGAATTTGTTCTGAATTAGGCTTCAGCCGGTGCTTCAGGTGCAGCCGGAGCTTCTGCAACAGGAGCTTCAGCGGCCGGTGCTTCGGCAGCGGGCTTCGGAGGGAGCAAAGCCTTCATGGAAAGCTTCACCTTGCCCTTCGGGTCAACACCGAGGCAGAGCACTTCGACTTCGTCACCCACGTGAACGACGTCTTCGACCTTATCGACGCGGTGGTCGGCAAGTTCGGAGATGTGCACGAGGCCGTCGCGACCCGGGAGGATTTCGACGAACGCGCCAAACGGCTGGATCGTCTTGACCTTGCCCTTGTACTTGCGGCCCGGTTCGGGTTCGGCAGTGAGTTCTTCGATCATGCGGCGGCAAACTGCAGCGGCCTTGCCACTCGGGGCGGCAATGTCGATGTTGCCATCGTCGTCGATGTTGATCGTGCAACCCGTCTGAGACTGCATGCCCTTGATCACGGAGCCACCGGAACCGATGACGTCGCGAATCTTGTTGGTCGGGATGCGCATCTTGATCATGGTCGGAGCCTTCTCGGAAACCTTCGGACGCGGAGCGGCGAGGCCGAGTTCAGCCATCTTGCCGAGAATGTGCAGACGGCCTTGGCGAGCCTGTTCCAGAGCTTCGCGCATGAGTTCCGGCGTAATGCCGCGGATCTTGATATCCATCTGGAAGGCAGTGATACCTTCGGCAGTACCCGTCACCTTGAAGTCCATATCGCCGAGGTGGTCTTCCGTACCGGTGATGTCGGTCAAGATCTTGATCTTGCCGCCTTCCTTCACGGAACCCTTTTCGGAGATGAGGCCCATGGCGACACCTGCGACCGGAGCCTTGATAGGAACGCCAGCGTCCATCAAGCTGAGGCAGCCACCGCAAACAGAGGCCATGGAAGAAGAACCGTTGGATTCCTGAATTTCGGAAACCACGCGGATGGTGTACGGGAAGTCTTCCGGCAGCGGAAGAACGGCGGCGAGAGAGCGTTCGGCCAAGTGACCGTGACCGATTTCGCGGCGGCTCATGCCGAGGCGCTTGCATTCACCCACGCAGTACGGCGGGAAGTTGTAATGCAGCATGTAGCTCTTGGAGCCTTCGCCCTGCAGGCTTTCGTAGCGCTGTTCGTCGGCCTTGGAGCCGAGCGTGCAGACCACGAGACCCTGGGTTTCGCCACGCTGGAAGATTGCAGAACCGTGGGCGCTCGGGAGAACGCCGAGTTCGATTTCGATCGGGCGGACTTCGGTCGTAGTACGGCCGTCGAGACGCACGTCTTCGTTCAGGATCATTTCGCGCATGGCTGTGCGTTCGTAGTCGCTGAAGATTGCCTTAGCGTCTGCAACGAGAGCAGGATCCTGTTCTTCGTCCTTGCCGATGATGGCGAGAATGCGTTCGTCTTCGAGCATCTTCGCGCAGAGGTCTGCCATAGCCGGATAGAAGTCGGTCTTCACCATGTTGGAGTGGACGTCCTTGTTCAGTTCGTCCCACACGACTTCCTTCACCGTGGCGAGAAGCTTTTCGTGGGCTTCGCCAACGTGCTGCGGCTTGAGCTCCATCTTCGGCTTGGCGCAGCGGTCCACCAGTTCCTGTTGGGCCTTGCACATGGCCTTGATAGCTTCGTGGCCAGCGAGAATTGCGTTGATCATCGTGTCTTCGGACACTTCGTAGGCACCGCCTTCCACCATGCAGACGGAATCTTCGGTACCGGCGACCACCAGGTCCAGATCGGCGCAGGCCATCTGTTCGTAGGTGGGCATCACGATGTTCTGGCCATCGACCACGGCCACGCGTACGGCGGCAACCTGCTGTTCGAAGGGCAGTTCAGAAAGACCGATAGAGAGGGATGCTGCAGACACGCCGAGCACATCCGGTGCAAACTTGCGGTCAGCAGAAAGAACCTGCACAATTACCTGGACTTCGCGCGTGAAGTTCTCGGGGAACATCGGGCGAATCGGGCGGTCAATGATACGGGCAGAAAGAGTTTCTTCGTCAGAGGGACGACCAGCTTCACGCTTGCTGTAGCCACCCGGGAGGCGACCAGCGGCGTAAGCCTTTTCGCGATATTCCACAGTGAGAGGGAAGAAATCACCTTCTTTTTCTTCGCCGTAGCAGACAGTGGAAAGCACGAATGCATCGCCCATCTTGGCGACTGCAGCACCGCGTGCCTGCTTGGCAATACGGCCCGTTTCAAACGTGATGACGCGGCCATCGGGAAGCGTTACGGACACTTCCTTCGGGTCGAGCATCTTGCCGTATTTTTGATGGTATGCGTCAATAGACATAAATTTCTCCAGTCTGAAGAATTAGCCGCGCAGACCGAGTTCCTTGATCAAGGCACGCTGGGCGATAATGTCCTTTTCGCCGTAGTACTTGAGGAGGTTCTTGCGCTTAGAAACCATCATGGACAGACCGCGCAGGGAGTGGAAGTCCTTCTTGTGGGTCTTTGCATGTTCGGTGAGGTTCTTGATCTTCTCGGTGAGGAGAGCGATCTGAACGCGGACGTTACCGGTGTCCTTTTCGTTTGCTCCGAACTTAGCGGTGATTTCTGCAGCCTTTTCTTTAGTGATAGTAGCCATTATAGCCATTCCTTTTTTTGTGTTTGTTGTTTCATTACATGTTTTTGTCCGAGTTTCTCTGCTCTTGCACCAGTGGAATTGGCGAATCTGGTCACAGGACCCAGGCAAAAATGCAATTTGCGCGTAAATATAGGTAAAAAAGCGGATTTGTCATTCCCGGCTTGACCGGGAATCTCCTTTTTTAGGGCTAAAATAGAGCAAAAAAGGGAAAAATTTTAGGAAAAAACGACTTCTAGCAAGATTTGGGCATCTTTTCTATATTTTCGCGCCGTGGAAAGAAAAGACAACAACTATCTGTTTGATTCAGGCAACCTTTCCGAAGGGGCGCTTGCGAAAAAGCACCGCATCGAAAACGACCCTAGTGCACGTACTAATATAATGGACTACCTGCCCGGCATGGAAGTGATCCAGTCGGACATCGCTGACAAGGTCCTTTCCGAATCCGAGAACTACGATTACAGCAAGTACACCGGCAAGGACGTCAAGCGCGCTCTGGAACATGAACGCTGCTCGCTCGAGGATTTTAAGGCGCTCCTTTCTCCGGCGGCCGCTCCGTACCTGGAGCAGATGGCCGCGAAGGCGAAAATCGAGACGAGCAAGCACTTTGGCAATAACGTCTATTTCTTCACGCCGCTCTACATCGCGAACTACTGCGAAAACTACTGTGTCTATTGCGGGTTCAACTGCTACAACCACATCAAGCGTATGCAGCTCACCATGGAGCAGATCGAGCACGAGATGAAGGTCATCGCCGACAGCGGCATGGAAGAAATCCTGATTCTCACCGGCGAAAGCCGCGCCAAAAGCAGCGTGGAATACATCGGCGAGGCCTGCAAACTGGCCCGCAAGTATTTCCGCATGGTGGGCATTGAAGTCTACCCGGTCAACGTCGACGAATACCGCTACCTGCACGAATGCGGGGTAGACTACGTGACGGTTTTCCAGGAAACCTACGACAAGGTTCGTTTCGAACAACTTCACCTGATGGGTCACAAGCGCGTGTTCCCGTACCGATTCGATTCGCAGGAACGCGCCCTGATGGCGGGCATGCGCGGCGTGGCGTTCTCTGCATTGCTTGGTCTTTCGGACTTCCGCCGCGACGCGCTCGCCTCGGCACTGCACGTGTATTACTTACAAAAGAAGTATCCGCATGCCGAAATGAGCTTGAGCTGCCCGCGACTCCGCCCCATTATCAATAACGACAAAATCGACCCGCTGGATGTTCACGAAAAGGAACTCTGCCAGGTGCTTTGCGCTTACCGCATCTTCTTGCCGTACGTGGGCATTACGGTTTCCAGCCGCGAAAGCAAGGAATTCCGCAACGGCATCGTGAAGATTGCGGCGACGAAGGTTTCTGCAGGTGTTTCTACGGGCATTGGCGACCACGAAAGCAAGTACAGCGGTCACGACGACGGCGAAGGCGGCGACGAGCAGTTTGAAATAAATGATGGCCGCAGCTTCAACGCCATGTACAGCGACATTTCGGGCGAAGGCCTGCAGCCAGTATTGAACGATTACTTGTATGTATAACGGTTAATAATAGTAGTCCGCGCAACCTATATCTCCATAGGTTGAGAAGCAGACTCCGTTATCGGACATAAGAGCTCCGCCTTTTTTAGTTTTATTGGCGCGCATTTTGGCCTTGGCGGGAAGCAACGCGACTTCTACAGAGTGGTTGCTTTCTTTTCTATCAGTCCACTGGAAACTCATTGTCAGACGGTAATTCGTGGTGTTATCACCTTGACTTGTTATATTCTTCAAATCGTCGTTTTTTCCTCTATTCAACAATTTGCTCATGAAAATGGGATTTCTGGGGGTGGTTCGATATTGAGTTTTCCCATTATCATCTGTATAGGAATATGCACGGTAGGTTTCACCATCTTTATCCAAACTGCCTTTGACGGTACCATTTCTTAATGCGACAATATCTGCAACTCCTTCAAATCCGGCATCTCTCAAAGCATCATACCAAACTCCAGTGCTCCCAATAATTTTGCTCATTTCGGAACCACTATTAATGCTAGGGTGGTTATGCTGAATATTTTGTTCCCTATTCGGGTGCATTTCTATAACGAATAAATCAACACCCTTTTCGCTTGCCAGTTTGTCTTTTAATTTTTTGAGGTTGGCTATTGCTGCGCTGTCTCCGCCGGATACAAAAGAACTTTGGTATAAGGCTTCTTCATTTTCTATTAGGGCCCTGTTCAAGGCATCTCGCAGATAATACAACTTCATCATATCTGCTTTTTCCTTGACTCTTTCGGTATAACCAATAAGCTTAGGGGCGCCAACTCCGGCGAGAACTCCTAGTATCACGATGACCACCATGATTTCAATCATGGTAAAACCATGTTTCAGATGGATTTTTTCCTTCATGTGCCAAAATATAGCTGTTTTTCTATTTTTGGCACTAAATTTTTGCATTATGTTGACTTCTCTCGCTCTTATTTTCTTGTTAGGGTTACTTTTAGGCTCGATTTTCGTCAAGCTGAAGCTCCCGAGCATTCTAGGGATGATTCTGACGGGGATTATTCTCGGACCTCATGCACTGAACCTGCTTCGGCCGGCTTTTTTGGATATTTCGGCGGATTTACGGCAGTTGGCACTGGTGATTATCTTGACGCGAGCGGGGTTGACTTTAGATATGCGGGAATTCAAGCGGATTGGCCGCGCAGCCCTCTTGATGTGCTTTGTACCCGCTTCTATTGAAATTGTGGGTGTCGTTTTGCTTGCGCCGCCGCTGATGGGGGTGTCTTATTGGGAGGCCGCCCTCATGGGTTCCGCCATAGCGGCGGTGTCGCCGGCGGTGGTGGTGCCGCGAATGCTCAAAATGCGCGAGGAACGGCGCGGGCTGAAGCATGGTATTCCCCAGATGCTTCTGGCCGGAGCCTCCTTGGATGATGTGTATGTGCTGGTGACTTTCGCGGCGTTCTTGGCGCTTTTGAAGGGCGAATCCGTCTCGGCGACGAGTTTTCTTTCGGTGCCTGTGTCCATAACCCTCGGTGCGGCGGTGGGAGTGGCCTGCGGTTATGCCTTGGTGTGGTTCTTCAAGCACAAGCACATGCGCGATACGGTGAAGGTGCTGATTATCTTGAGTTTCGCCTTCTTGTTGAACGAGTTGGAACATGACATTAGCCATGTGGTGCCGTTCAGCGGCATGATTGCGGTGGTCGCCATTGCGGCCTGCATTTACGGCAAGCATCCGGAACTTGCAAAACGCATTAGCGGCAAGTTCACCAAGTTCTGGGTGGCGGCCGAAATCATCTTGTTTGTGTTGGTGGGTAGCACCTTGGATGTGGCTTATGCGTTTACGGCGGGAATCGGCGCGATTTTCGTGGTGCTCGGGGCCATGTTCTTTCGAATGGCGGGCGTGGCCATTTGCATGTGGCGCACTCCGCTGAATTACAAGGAACGCCTGTTCTGCATGCTGGCCTATGTACCCAAGGCGACGGTGCAGGCGGCCATCGGTGGCGTGCCCCTGAGTTTTGGGCTTGCCTGCGGCAACAACGTGCTCACGCTTGCGGCCGTGGCGATTATGGTGACGGCCCCGCTCGGAGCCATCTTTATAGATAAAACCTATAAGCGGCTGGTACCGGTGGATTCGGCCGAGAACGGCTAAGCTAACTCGTTGACGGCTTCGAGGTATTCCTCGAGGGTCTTGGATTTCTCGATTTTCTTACGTGTCTTCTTCGGAAGGTCCGCATACGTCCAGAAAGGGCGGATTTTGTCTAAAATTTGGGCGTTTCCTTGCAAGTGGCGGGCGTAGTCGGCAGCGATGTCGGCGTGGATTCTGAGCAAGGTTTCGGTCGCGGAGCTGCAGGGGAGTCCGGCGTACTGGGCGGCGAGAACCGGGTTTGCGAGGAGGCCCCTGCCGATCATGATTCCCGCGATCTTCGGGTAGCGGGTCTCGATGAATTTCATTTGTTCTAGGTCGGTGATGTCGCCGTTAAAAATCAGCGGTTGTTTACAATCTCTGTAAAATTTGTCGAACGTCTCGAAGTCAAGAGCCCCCTTGTACTGCTGGATTCCGACCCGCGGGTGAAGGGTGATGTGGGCGAGGGGTGCTTCGTTTAGGAGCGGTAGCAGTTGCAGGCATTCCTCCGGGGAGGTGTGTCCGAGGCGCATCTTGATGCTGAACTTGGGGGCGCTTGCTGCTCGGCTTAGCTGGCTTATGGCGTCAAGGATTTCGCGGACTTTTTCGGGGTGCGGGAGGATTCCGGAGCCGCGGCCCGACTTGGTCTGCATGGGGTAGGGGCAACCCATGTTGATGTCGATTTCCTGGAAACCGAGTTCCGTAACGGCTTTGGTCAGAAGGTTGAATTCCTCGACATCGCGTACGATGATTTGTGGCACGAGATGGTAAGGGTGCTCCGTCTGCAAATCGCGGAGGTCCTTGGCCCGGACTTCGCCTTTTTCCAACCTGAGAAACGGGGTGTAATAGGTATGGATTCCAGGGGCGAACTTGCTGTGGGCTAGTCGGTAGGCCGATTCGGTAAATCCCTGGAGTGGGGCAAAGTGAATGGGGAGCATGGTTACGAACTGCGCGATTTACGAGCAGCGGAGCACTTGACCCGGGCGAATGGTGTTGCCCTTGATGCCGTTCAGCTGCTTGAGTCGCGTTACAGAAATGCCGTACTTGCGGGCGATTTTGCCGAGGCAGTCGCCGCTTTTCACCTTGTAGTAGCGGTGCTTGGAAAGTTCCTTCTGGTAGCCGTCTTCGACCGCGAGCATTTCCTTCGGTTCAATCGTAATGAGGGCGCTCTGGAAGGTGCCTTCTTCGAAGTTGAAAATCGTGGACGGGTCGATGTAGTTGCCGTGATACTTCATCTCGAAGTGCAGATGGGCGCCGAAGGAACGGCCCGTGTTGCCGCCTACGCCGATCGTATCGCCGGCTTGCAGGGTGTCGCCGACATGGACTTGCCAGCTGGCAAGATGGGCGTAGAGCGTGGTGAGCCCGTTGCCGTGGTCCAGAATGACGTACTTGCCGTAGCCCTTGCGTCGGCCTTGGTTACGGACCTTGGTGACAACTCCTGTAAAGGCGGCCACAATGGTGCGGTCTTCGCCGTGGCAAAGACCCATATCGACGCCGCGGTGCATACGGTAGGTGCGAATGCCGTAAGGGGCCGAAATACGGCGGCTTGCGGTGGGCACAAAGGCGGTGGTCATGTCAAGCGTCAGCTTGGGGAGCGTTTCGAGCGATGCGGAATCGCCTTCAGCCATATCGGCGGCGAGTTCGGCGTCCGCTTCTTCCTGGCTCATTTCGGATTCACCGTCGGGGCCTTCTATGTCGGAGTCGGCTGCGGTAACGTCGTTGGCGGCGATTTCGGAATTGCCGGCGTCGGCTTCGTCAAGAATCGGGTTGCCGGTAAATTCGCTTTCCGTTTCAGAAGGTGCTAAAATCTGTGTTTCAGGCTCGGTAGTGGGCTGAATATCTTGGGCTGTGTTTTTGTTTGAAGCACAGGCTGTAAAAAACAATACAATAGACAGTAGAAAACCAAACATTCGCATAGATTTCAGCAATATAATATATTTCTAGGGATTCTAAAACTTTTATTTTCCTTGCGTCATCCTGAATGTAAGTAGTTATATACATATATCGCTTTTTTGAGGAATTAGGCTTTATTGGTGTTGTATAATTTTCTAAATTATGCCCCCGTCAGGGCCTATCATCCAGGTAGGTTCCTAGTCCGGCTAG
Organism: Fibrobacter sp. UWB5; assembly: GCF_002210295.1. Classification (NCBI taxonomy): domain Bacteria; kingdom Pseudomonadati; phylum Fibrobacterota; class Fibrobacteria; order Fibrobacterales; family Fibrobacteraceae; genus Fibrobacter; species Fibrobacter sp. UWB5. Next base: position 13,220 of record NZ_MWQH01000013.1, read on the forward strand.
ATTAGCCGATAAAGGATTATATAATGGCAAAGAAAGTTCAGGATGCCCTCAAGGACATCATCTCCCTCTGCAAGCGCCGCGGTTTCATTTTCCCCGGCTCCGAAATCTACGACGGCCTCGCCAATACTTGGGACTACGGTCCGTATGGCGTGGAACTGAAGCGCAACATCAAGAACCTCTGGTGGAAGAAGTTCGTGACCAGCCGCCAGGATGTGCTTGGTCTCGACAGCTCTATTCTCTTGAACCCCCGCGTTTGGAAGGCCTCTGGCCACGTGGGCAACTTCTCTGACCCGCTGGTCGACTGCCTCGCTTGCCACGAACGTTTCCGTGCCGACCAACTTTTGGAAGACAAGCTCGGCGAAGGCTGCTGCGCCGGCAAGAACTTTGACGAAGTCCACCAGATGATGATGGACAACAAGATCGAATGCCCGACCTGCGGCAAGACCGATTGGACCAAGCCCCGCGCATTCAACCTGATGTTCCAGACCGAAATCGGCGTGATCGAAGGCGAAGGCAACAAGGTTTACCTCCGTCCGGAAACGGCTCAGGGTATCTTCGTTGACTTCAAGAACATTGTCGATAACGTCCGCCCGCGCATTCCGTTCGGTGTGGGCCAGATCGGTAAGTCCTTCCGTAACGAAATCACTCCGGGTAACTTCATCTTCCGTACCCGCGAATTCGAACAGATGGAACTGGAATTCTTCTGCGAACCGGGCACCGAACTTGACTGGTACAACTTCTGGCGCAAGTACTGCTTCGACTGGCTCGTGAACGATCTCGGCGTGAACAAGGAAAAGCTCCGTCTCCGCGAACATGCCAAGGAAGAACTTTCTCACTACTCCAACGGTACCACCGACGTCGAATACGAATTCCCGTTCGGTTGGGGCGAACTCTGGGGCATTGCATCTCGTACGAACTACGACTTGACGCAGCACCAGAACGAATCCAAGGTCAAGCAGGAATACATTGACCCTGTCCAGAACAAGCGCTATATTCCGTACGTGGTGGAACCGTCCCTCGGTGTGGAACGTCTGCTCCTCGTGCTCCTCTGCGACGCTTATGAAGTCGAAAAGCTCGAAAACGACGAACGTACCGTGCTCCACTTCGACCCGAAGATTGCTCCGGTGAAGGTTGCCGTTCTCCCGCTCGTGAAGAAGGGCCAGGTGAAGGCCAAGGCCGAAGAACTCTACCAGAAGCTTCTCAACCGCTGGAACGTGGAATACGATGAAACGCAGTCCATCGGTAAGCGCTACCGCCGTCAGGACGAACTCGGCACGCCGTTCTGCGTGACCGTTGACTTCGACACGGTGGGCGAAGGTGAATCCGATCCGGCAAAGCTCGGCTTCGTGACGGTCCGCGAACGCGACTCCATGAAGCAGGAACTGGTGAAAATCGACGAACTCGAAGCTTACCTGTCCGCAAAGCTCGGCTGCTGATTAATAAGAATGAGTAATGTGTAATGAGAAATGAGTAATTTTACATTTCTCATATAACATCTCGCATTCCACATATCACATTTGTTCATGTAACACAAAAAGGATCCGCTCGCGGGTTCCTTTTTGTTTATATTTAGAACGTAAAGTTTTGAGAAAGGAGGATATATGAAAAGACTCGTTCTTTCATTGGCTTGTTTGGCGTGGTTTGTGGCTTGCGATGATGAGTCGGCCAATTACGATTGGAATGATTCGGCGACTTTGTCGGTAAAGTTGACCAATGGTAAGTTTACGGATGATCGAGACGGTCAAAAGTATTCCGTGGTTCAGGTAAATGGTCAACTTTGGATGGCCGAAAACCTACGTTATGCCGATAGCTCCAAGACTCCCAATTTGAAAGGCAACATGTGGTGCCACGAAGACGACGGCGATTGTGAAAAATATGGGCCGTTGTATTCCTGGACTGCCGCAATGAATTTGGAATCGAAATACAATTCCAGCTCTGCAACGTACACATATGACTATACGTATGGAGTGCATGGGATTTGTCCCGAAAACTGGAGACTTCCTACGGTTGATGATTGGCAAAACCTTGCTCAATATCTCATGTTCATGAATGGTGGGGATCCGATTGGAGCCGATATGAAGGCAGTCGAGGGCTGGGAAGAAGAACTCAATATTCCCAAGGCACTCAATCGTTCTGGCTTTGCGGCACTCCCGGCTGGCCGTCGTAACAGCGAAGGCGGCTTTATGAGTGCAGGCAAGTATGCGTTCTTCTGGTCAAGTGCCCAGGTAGATGCGGCTACAAGTTCCGGATGGACACTCCGTTACGACAACGCTCATTTGGATAATGGAAATTATTACAAAGACCACGGAATGTCTGTTCGCTGTGTTCTCGCCATGGGTACCGAGAGTGCAAAAATCGAAGGCGACGTGGATTCGTCTTACCTCGATAATATTCCTTTTGATTATGGTCAAATGGAGATTGACGGAAAGTCCTATAAGACGATTAAAATCGGAACTCAAAACTGGATGGCCGAAAATGCGGCGGTGAAGACCGATGATAGCTGGTGCTACAACGATGACGAAAAGAATTGCGACAAGTATGGCCGTCTGTATTCTTTCGAGGCTGCACAAACGGTTTGCCCTGCAGGTTGGCGCCTTCCGACAAAGAGTGATTTCCAGACTATTTATGGTGCCGTCGGCTTTGGAAGCTCTTTGCGTTCTCGTGATGGTTGGACGGATAAGGGCTCTCGTGGAACGAATTATATGGGCTTTAACGCCATGCCTGCGGGTGGACGCGAATCGGGAGATTACTTCGATGTGACTTACAGTTCCTATATGTGGGGGAGCGACAAGTCGGTGCTTTGGCTGCGTTATTACGATGAGAAAATCTCGATAGAGGAGAAGGATGCCAAAAATGCCTTCTCGGTCAGGTGCATCGAAGAATAGTTTTTTTTAAAACTCGCTTATTCTATATATAATCACGATGAAGAAATTACGTTATCTCCTGTTCTCTTCGCTAGTTTCTTTGTTGGGGGCTTGCACAACAGATGTGGGCAGTGCTCCCAAGGAAAATTACGATGATCGGTCTCCTTCGTACAATGCCCAGGCAAGAGGCGATCTTCCCGATTGCACCGACGATCGAGAAGGTCTTGTCGTTCATGTGAATGAACATGGGAAGGATTATGCCTGCAGTAAAGGGTACTGGGTGGCCTTGCGTAGTGCAGACACAGACAAGAAATTGTACGATGTCAACGAAGATACGGAAGCCATGAAAGCCCTCCATGAAAAGTTCAAGAGGGTAAAATCTGAAAAAATCACTGATAGCCGCGATGGAAAAGTATATAAAGTGATTATTCTAAAAGATTTGGTATGGATGGCGGAGAACCTGGATTACGAAACAGAATATAGTCGCACCAATCCTAAATGTGATGATTATGGAATCAAGTGCGGACGTTACTACAGGTGGGATGATGCTGCGTATGGTGGCGACAATTATTCGAGTGTGTGCCCCGAAGGAATGCGCATGCCTACAGAAGAAGATGTGGAAAAGCTTGTTGCATTTATCGGCGGCATTGATTACGGCTATGTCCTGAAATCGAAAGATTATTGGGATTACTCGGATGATGCCCCGCAAGGGACCGACGAACTCGGCTTTAATGCCTACCCGGCTGGTTACAAGGAATACCTTAATAACTACATCAGCTATTTTGGCGTGGAAGCTGCTTTCTGGACGGGTGAAAAGTACGGCTATCATTCCTCGTATGCGATAACCTTGTATTACCATAACTCAATTATTGGCACAACTTGGGGCCCAGACTGGGACAACTATATGAACGTACGTTGCGTGGGGGATTGGTGATATGAGATATATCGGACTTGTTTTTCTTGTTTTCTTTGCGCTGTCCCTTTCGGCATGTTTTGGCCCTCCGCGTCATTCTATCGGCTTGCCTGAAAACCCGACTCCGCTTGATTCCTTATCCGAGATCGTTTTCGTGAATGCTGGCGCGATTCCTGTCTTGCCGCCCGAATTCAATTATCTCGGAACAATCCAGACGGAAGCCTCTTCGGGTTGTTCCGATGTGGGTACGATCGGATTTTTACGCCAAGAGGCTAGACGTGTTGGCGCAAACATTGTGTACGTCAAGAATGCCGAGACAAAGACTGCTTATCTTTATACGCAGTATATGACGTCGATTTCGCACTGCCTGACTTTGCATGTTGACTTATTGTACGCCGAAGCTCCGCTGATTACCAAGTGGCAGGAGGAAATTAAGGCGGCAAAGGCAAAGGAATAGGGGAGGTGCTTGTGATTATTCGTAAATTGAATTTCTTGCTAGTTGTTGCGTTGTTGACGGCTCCTTTTGCCTTCGCGGGCGAATTTGATGATTTTGAAAAATCCCTGCTGCAGGAACCGGAGAATGCGGAGGCCACGGACTCTGCGACTTCGATGTCGGCGAACGAAGCGTTTGAACAATCGCTCATGGCGGAATCGGGGACGGAAATGGAAAAGGTTTACCAATTGCGTGAATCACTCCTCGAGTCCATAAAGCAAGGAGATACGGCGCAGATTTCGCAAGGTATTGAAGAACTGCATGCCATGAGGAATGAAAACTTTGTTGGCTTGGCGGATGTCGAGGCCGAGGCTGTGCTGATTGTCAAAAAGATGTGGCCCCAGTTGCTAAAGTATGAGGTGAATCAGTACAAGCAATTCTATCATGAGGTAATCAGTGACCAGGCTCGCTTTGCCCAAAACGACGCTCTCACGCAGTACCTTAAGAATTCCTTGAGTTCTTTGGATACGTCAAAGACGCTTCTTGCCTATGTAGAAACGGATATTGACAATTGTACCTCGATGCCCGAAAGCGATAAGCTTGAACTCAAGATTCTCTTACTCTTGAGCGATGCCTACCATGACCAAAGGGTCAACGACCGTATCGTAAGACTCTCGCAAATGTACCTCAATAAGTATCCGGACCACCCCGATGCAAAATGGATTGAAAATAGTGTTGCCGGGCCTTTCTTCCGTAATGATTTTACGGCGCTCATGTTCAAGGATCGTGCGGAACACAAGGAAGAAAATATCGCCAAGAAATTCTACACCGGCGGTCTCGGGGCCAATTTGTTCCTGGTCTCGGGCGGTCTTGCCTTCGGGATGGACGATTTGTACCGTTCCGATTTGTTTGAATATGAAGACCCGTCTATCTATCTTGAAATCTACTTGCAATTTAGCCGAATTTCGTTCTCCTTTGAATTGTTGCCTTCCGGTGCGTCTGGCGTTGCAACCTATTCGCTCGGATTAGGTTACGTTGTTTATGATAGCCGCTATTTAAAGGTTCGCCCCTATATTGGGCTTGGTATGCCAGCCATGATTCTTGAAGCCAAGAAAGACTGCTATGTGGCTAAGCCTGGTGAAGAAAAGGAATACATCAGTGCGGGCAGCAATGATATGTATTCCGAAGGCGGAGCATACACCTTGGCAGTGAATGTCGATTACAAATTCGGCACGGCGTATTTCCTGTTTTCGAACTCCATGTTCACGAGTTTCTCGCTGGTCGGCAAGTTCGGTATTTCGTATATGGAGTTTGACGACACGTTCCTCAAGGGTTCCGGTGTAACGCCCTTCTTTGCTTTCGGCCTGGGATTGTATCTATGGTAAGATTTTCAGCTCTCGTTTTTATTGTCCTTTTGTTGCTTGGCGTTTCTCAGCCTTTGGCACAGGAATCGTCTGTGCAACCTTCGAAGAGAACGCTTTACTTGCGCGCCCGCGATGTCCTGAAAACTTCGCTCGAGACGGGTGATAGCGAACGTGCGGACCAGGCATTCAATTACTTGAAATCCAATGCGAAAGAGGGAGCTCCTCTCACTCGTTTCGAGGAATACCTCATCAACATGGAACTTAATCATTTTGCGCAAGGAATCGATATCTATGCTGACTTGCGCCGTATCATGCTTGATTCGACGTACAAACCGGAACTCGAAAATCGCGTTGCAGAAAAGGATCCCCTTGCGGTTTACCTGTACCGTGATTTGTACCCGTTCACGTTACAGAAAGCCGATTCGTTGAGTGCACGTGTAGATAGCTCGGATGTTTCTGATGAGTATAAAAAGTTATACCGAGTGCTCCTCTATTCAGAAATTGCGATTGTCTGGATGTCGGATAATTTTTTTGGTCGCACCATCCATTGGAAACAGGTCAATGATACGACTAGTGCAGGCTTGCTTCTGGATCACGGCAAGAAATTCGTCGATACTTATCCCGTTTCGCCTTATGCGAGGGTCCTTGACGAACAGACTCTTCCGTATGTCGAAAAGGTGATGAAACCCCTTCGCGATTTCCGTGTCGATCCGTTTAAGCACAAGTACTATACGGGCGGTTTGGGCTTGTATCTTTATAAGTGGCTAGGATTCTTGAGCGGAGAGATAACGGATTATATGGATGATAAAATGGGATCTTCGTTCATGGGTGAATTAACTGCCCGATATAGGCGAATCAGTTTGAATCTCTTTTGGGCGTATGGAATAATTTCTGTTCCCAAGGCATATTCGATAGCCGATTCCGATATGGAAAGAACTTATATGAGTGATGAAACGGAGGACGAATCGTGGGGACTTTCGATTGGCGTTACTGTGTTTGACTCTAGATACGTGCGAGTTGAGCCTTTCCTGGGTATTTCAGAAACGGATTACGTGACAGCCGATGTCGTATCGGATATGGAATACCTTGTAGGAAATAATTTGGATGTTCGTTTGCTGGCATCGACTCCTAAAGATTTGTCGTCTTCTTCTTATGTCTTGAACTTACGCTTGAAATATATGCTCCAATTTGGAACCGCATACGATCGTGTGATTTATAATGGTAACAAAAAGACGGTTAATGCGCTTCGCCATACGTTCGGTCTCGGTCTTGGATTTGAATTCTGGTAATGAAAAAGCCTCTCGTTCGAGAGGCTTTTCTAATTGCTGTTGAATCGCGGCTGAAGCTTACTTCTTGAACTTCTTGAGGATCGCTTCGGCCTTGCCGAACTGCTGTTTCACGGACTTGGGGCCCGTGCCGCCTTCGATGTTACGGCGGGACACGCTGTATTCGAATGTGAGAGTCTTTTTCATCTGCTTGACGTTCGGGACGCCGGCGCTGGCCCAGGCCTCATCGCTAAGGTCCGTGAATTCGAGGCCTTGGCGGGCGGCTTCGCCGACCAGGCTACCGACCACGTGGTGGGCGTCGCGGAACGGCACGCCGGATTCGACCAGCAAGTCAGCGAGGTCGGTAGCCAGCAGCGCCGGCAGCATCTTCGCGTGCATCTTGTCGAAATTAAAGCGAGCGCTTTCCAAGGCTTCTTTCATGACGCGGAGAATCACCTTTACGTTATGGACAGAGTCGAAAACCGGTTCCTTGTCTTCTTGCAGGTCGCGGCTGTAGCTGAGCGGAGCTCCCTTCACCAGCGTGTAGAGGGCGCTGAAGTTACCGAGCATGCGGCCGGACTTTCCGCGGATGAGTTCCATGGAATCCGGGTTCTTCTTCTGCGGCATCATCGAGGATCCGCTGGAGAAGGCGTCGTGCAGGGTGAGGTAGCCGAATTCGCTGGTGCTCCAGTTCACAAAGTCTTCGGCATAGCGGCTCATGGTGTTCGCGATGATGGCGAGGTCGGCTTCGAATTCGAGCATCATGTCGCGGTGGCTCACGGCGTCAATGCTGTTCGGGCTAACACCGTTAAATCCGAGTTCCTTTGCAACGAGGGCACGGTGGTACGGGAATGCGGAACCGGCCATGGCACCGCTACCGAGCGGGAGTTCGCTATGCAGTTCCAGGAAGTTGTCGAGGCGCTTCACGTCGCGGCTCACGGCAAAGAACATGCTCATCAGGTAATGGCTGAAGTAGATGGGCTGTGCCTGCTGCAGGTGGGTGTAACCCGGCATCATCTTGCCGAAGTATTTCTTGGCGAGGTCGAGAACCGTTTCCATCAAAGAAACTTCAAGGGCGCGGATTTCGGCGGCGCGGTGGCGCATGTAAAGCTTGAAGTCCGTGCAGACCTGGTCGTTACGGCTACGGCCCGTGTGAATCTTCTTGCCGAGGGCGCCGATGCGTTCGGTGAGCACCCGTTCCACGGCCATGTGGATATCTTCGTCGGATTCCTGCCACAGGTTCTTGCCGGCCTTGTAGTCCTTGAGGATGCTGGCCAAGCCGTCGCAAATCTTCTTGTAGTCGGCCTTGCTGAGCACGCCGGATTCCACCAGGCCCTTGCCGTGGCCGATGCTGCCTTCGATGTCTTCTTCGATGAGTTCAGCGTCAAACTGCAAGCTAAAGCTCAGGTCCACCATGCTCTGCGCCATGCCGCTAGCAAAACGGCCGGTCCACATGTTGGTCTGAGTTCCCTTCTTGTCACCAGATTTCGTTTTCACGTTGCTCTTGTTCTGTGCCATTTGCAAATCCTTTTGTTTTTTTCGCGTGCAAATATAAAATTTTCTAAGCTCAACCAACTAAGCTCTAAGTTCTGTTTCTACATCAAAGCGTACTTGAGCAAGAATATCACGGTGAGCACAATCATGACCCAGTGTACATTCTTGATCTTGCCGGTGAGAGCGTTTATCAAGGTGTAAGAAATGACGCCGAACATGATGCCGTCCGAAATGGAATAGGTGAGCGGCATGGCAATCATGCAGATAAAGGCGGGGATCGATTCTCTCGGGTTGGTCCAGTCAATTTTAGCGATGGATGTCATCATGAAGTAGGCGACCATGATGAGCGCGGGAGCTGTTGCAAAGCCCGGAATCGCCATGAAGACAGGGGCAAAAAAGAGCGACAGCAAGAAGAAGAGGGCGACCGAGACGGCGGTGAGGCCAGTCTTTCCGCCGTAGGCGACACCGGCGGCGCTTTCCACGTAGGTGGTCGTGGTCGAGGTGCCGCAAATGGCTCCGATCGAGGTGGCGATTGCGTCGCAGCTGAGCGCTTGAGAAATGCGGGGGAGCTTGCCGTCTTCTTTCAGGAATCCGCCTCGGAACGAAACGCCAATCAGGGTGCCCAGCGTATCGAACAGGTCTACAAAGAAGAAAGCGAAAATCACGACAAAGAAATCGAGTGACTTGAAGAGCGAAAATCCTTGGCCGACAATCGCATCGCCTTGGGTGAGCGTCCAGGATTCCGGATGGAAAAGCGCACCGCAGGTGATTCCGAATTCGCGGAAGGAACGGTCCAAAGTCTGCAGGTAATCGCCGAACTGCGGAATTACGGAATGGAATCCGGCTTCCGGGTTCGGAACGTAGATTCCAACAAATTCGGTGACAATGCCGAGCAGCCAGGTCGCAAAAATTCCAAGCAGGATGGCGCCGCGGATTCCTTTAATCAAGAAGGCCGAGGTAACGATAATGCCCAACAGGGTAAGAATCGCCCAGATGCCATTCGTGTGCATGTCGACCATGTGGAAGTTGATGAGGCTTACGATGGTGGAATTGTTGGCGATGACGATTTTACCGCCCTGCAAAGCGATAAAGGCGATGAATATGCCGATGCCGACGGCGACGCCCGATTTAAGCGAAAGGGGGATGCTGTTAAAGAGTTTTTCGCGGATGGGAACAATCGAGAGAATCAGGAACAGGATGCCTTCGACAAAGACGGCTAGCAAGGCGAATTGCCAGCTGTAGCCCATGCTCAGCACCACGGTGTAGGCAAAGAAGGCGTTAATGCCAAGGCCCGGGGCAAGTGCAAAGGGGTATTTCGCGACAAAGCCCATGAGGGCAGAACCGACGGCGGCCGCAATGACGGTGGCAATGAAGATGCCGCCCTTGGGCATTCCAGAGGCCGAAAGAATTTCGGGGTTCACCGCCAGAATGTAGGCCATGGTCATGAAGGTCATGAGGCCTGCGAAAATTTCGGTGTGGATGTTGGTCTGGTTTTCGCTCAGTTTGAAGAACTTCTCGAGAAAGAAAAATTCTTTCTTGAGTTCACGACCGGCCTTGTACATGAATGTTTTTTTCTTGTTCTCTTTCATTTTCTCTTCTTCTTTTGCCCGCGAAGGCGGGCGGACAGCACTTAGCACTTTTAGTGCTTTGTGCGCATGGCCACCAAGGTGGGGATCTCCTTTTCAACTAAAACCGATTATTTAGTGCCCCGGGAACCTGGTGAGCGTTTCCACTCGGTAACCCTTGAGCACTTCGCGCCCATGCAAGTCAAAAAGTTCAATCACAAACGCGAAAAGTTCCACTTTCCCTCCAAGCTTTTCGATGAGTGCCGCGGCCGCTTTCGCTGTCCCTCCAGTTGCAAGCAGATCGTCGACAATGAGAACCCGCTGTCCCGGCTTTATGGCGTCCTTGTGAATTTCCATGCATGCTTTCCCGTATTCCAGGTCGTATTCTACGTCGACCGTTTCGCGGGGGAGCTTGCCTTTTTTGCGTTCAGGCACGAACGGCTTGTGAAAATGTTCCGCAATCGAGACCCCAAAAAGGAATCCGCGAGCTTCCAGCCCGACAACGACATCGAATTCGACATTTTCAAGCATTTTGTAGAACGCTTCGAGCGTAAGCTTCAGACCGTCGGCGTCACTGAGAATCCCTGTGATATCGCGAAAAAGAATCCCCGGCTTCGGAAAATCCGGAACAGAGATAATGTAGTCCTCAATTCGTTTCATTCTTTTGTAATATAAGAATTTCTCGTGACATGTCATTCCCGGCTTGACCGGGAATCTCCTTTTTAAACTAGTCAATCAGCTTTGTTTAGCAACTTTTCTACAGTAGCGATAATCTTGTCTCTTTCGCCGCACCAGTTGGGGGCAATGAGCATGTCGCTCGGGCTTTCGCCGCTAAAACGTTCGATGGCGATCTCAAAGCCGATAATCTTGATCATTTCGGCCACCGCTTCGCAGTATTCCTCGAAGGTCAGGAGCTTGATTTCTCCGTTGGCGTAGTCCTGTGCCATCACGGTGCCTGCCACAATGTGCAGCGGGTGAATCTTGACGGCGGCAAGCTTCAAGTCGCGAACCACTTGTGCGGTATGCTTGAAATCTTCCATGGTTTCGCCGGGGAGGCCCACAATCACGTGCGTGGTCACAGTGAGTCCTGCCGCCTGGCAACGCTTGACGGCGTCCGTGAATTCGGCGAGGGTATGCCTGCGGTTGATGGCGGCAAGTGTCAAATCGTTTGCGGTTTGCAGGCCGATTTCTACGATAATCGGCTTTTTGCGGTTAAGTTCCGCGAGGTAGGCGACCTTGTCTTCTTCGAGGCAGTCCGGGCGCGTGCCGATGGCAAGGCCCGCAATTTCCTTATGCTTGATAATCGGGTCGATGATTCCCTTCAGGTGTTCCAGCGGCGCGTGCGTATTCGTGTACGGCTGCAAGTAGGCCAAAATGCCTGCGTTCGGGTACTTTTCGCGGAGCCTCGGCACAAATTTGTCGAGCTGTTCCTGAATCGAGACCTTCGCCTGGTCAAATACCGGGCTAAAGCTGCGGTTATTGCAGTAGCTGCAACCCGAAAAACTCTTGGTGCCGTCCAGATTCGGGCAACTCATGCCGCCGTTCAGGGGGAGCTTGCGCACCTTCAGGTAATTCGGGAAAACCTTCAGCAGTAAGTCTCGGTAGGGAGTGTAATGCATATGTCATAATATAGCATTTAATGAAACCAAGCCGAATGTAAATATTAATTATATTTAGCCACTATGATGTATAGGTTTCTTTTTCTCTTTTTAGCCTTGGTTTTGGCGTCCCATGCTTTTGCTGAAAAAGGGGGACTTCTGGGTAACCTTCATGCCGTTCAAGAAGACGAAGCGATTCACCGTGGAAACTTCTTGACGGGTGCTACCTTGTTCTTGCTGCAGGGAGAATCCGATGAAGATGCCCTGAATATCATTTTCGGCGATATTTACAAGGCCGAGGGGTACACGTTTACGGCCGAAGGCTTTGGCGGCTATTTTATCCGTGATGCCATGGCCATCGGTGCCCGAGTGGGGTATAGCCGAACTTTTGTGGATATCGATTTCTCCATTCTCGAAGACATTGCCGATGTCAAGGAACATCGCAAGTACGTGAGCAACGGATTCTTTGTACAGCCGTTTCTCAAGAACTACTTGAAGGTTTTTGATTCCAGAACCATCTATTTCTTTAACGAAACTTCGCTCAAGGTGGAATATTCCTACGGCATTTCGCAATCCGATGACGGCGAAGAAATGTCCAAGACGAAAAATCACGGCTGGACATTCAATTTCGGCATCAATCCGGGCTTAAGCATTATGGTGCTGGACCGCTTGGCCTTTGAAACCTCGGTGGGCCTTTTGGGCTTGAGTTCGTCGTTTATGGAAATCGAAGAAAACGGGGAATCTCGCAGCGAGGTGCTGTACAATATCGTGAATTTCAAGATCAATTTGTTGGCCTTGGATTTTTCGCTGGTTTATTTCTTCTAATAAGTGGGGAGTGCTAATATGAAAAAATGGATTTTCCTTGCTTTGATGATGCTTCTTGGCGCATGTACCGCCGATTACGATACGTTTGATACCTCGGATTACCGTGAGCTCAAAGAAATCGCCGTTGCCGAACAAGATGGCTCGCCGGCGATATATTCGGAACAGCACCGCATTGAATTTGACCTGGTAGAAGTTCCCGATTCGCTTGACACTTGGGACTCGGTGACGCTTGAAGAACTCAATCTGAGCCATTTTGCAACGCTTCATTTGGTGGACGGCGATATCGATGATTTTCCGACGGATTCTGCGGGGCTCGATTCGCTTGCCAAGAAGGTGAAGTATTCCAAAGAGACTATTGAATCGGGCAAAACGATCCAAATTCCTTCTAGCCATGTACTTTATGTGGTTGTGGTTTCTGAAAGCGGTAAAAAATCTGTTTGGCAGTTGACTTTCAATATCCCGAATGTGGAACCTGAAAGTGGTTCTGAATCTAGCAGTTCTTCGGCCAAGTCCAGTAGCTCTGCAGAAAGTAAATCGAGCAGTTCCGAAAAGAGCGACAAGTCCAGCAGTTCGGAGTCCAAGGAATCTTCTAGCAGTTCTCAAAAAGCTGATGAATCGGGTAGTTCTGCAAGCACTTCAAGTTCGTCGGAATCTGACGAGCCCGAAAGCTCTGCTGCCACTTCAAGTTCTTCGGAATCCGAAGACCCTGGCACCGCCGAGGCTCCCAAGATTCTTTCGCTTTCGATTGCCGGTAAAGAAGCCGTTATCGATGAAGAAAGCAAGTCCATTCATGTAGACGACCTTGCTTTCCGTACGGACTTGACCGCCCTTGAACTTTCGGCGATGGAAGTTTCAGAAGGTGCTACGGCCAATGTGACGGTAGGAGAGTCTTACGATTTTGGCGCGGGTGTTCAGGTCAAGGTGACGAATGAAGACGAAAGCGTCATTTATTCGGTGAAGGCGGGCTACCAGTTACCAGGCGAAAATTTCAACTCCTGGAATAAGAATGATGTCACGCCGGATTCTATTTGGGGCAACGCCAATACGATTTTGACAACCACCGAAAAGAAAACTTCGGGTTCTATGATTGGCGCAATGATTAAAACTGGTTCCGCGCTTACTAAGATTGCAAGCGGGAGCCTCTATACGGCCGACTTTAATCCCAATGGCGTGGGCACGCTTTCGATGGCCAGTTCTTCGACTTGGCCCGATGGCAATGAACTTCTGGATTTTGGCAAGCCTTTTGCGGCAAGGCCCGAATTCATGGAAGTCAAGTTCAGCTACGAAGGCAAGGGCGACAGCTGCGACATTTATATTCTGCTTGAAAACCGCACCGGCAACAAGAATGTGAACCGCAAGTCCACCGATGTCAACACGCTGGTGGCTTCGGCTTGGTTCCGCTCCACTAAGGCGGATAACTCCGGCCGCGAAAATCCGGACGTCGTAAGCGTTTCGGAACCCGACGAAAATGGCATGCGCACGCTTCGCCTGAAACTCAAGTATGGCGAACCTCTTGAAGGATCTCCCATCGAAAATTCTTCGACATTCGATACCAAGTTGAAATCTTCGAATAAGGCCGCTATCAATAACGGCCTCGTGCAGGGAACGGGCGAAGAACCCGTGACACACATTCGCGTGGTGTTCGCCTCCAGTGCCGACGGAAATCACTACAAGGGCGTATCAGGTGCTACGCTCATTGTAGATGATTTGAAATTGATTTATTAAATAAAACTCACAAGGGGTTCCCAAATTACGGCCTTTTAACTACCTTTTGGACTAAGGTGAAAAAGATGCGAAAATTCCTCCTCCCAATCCTCATCGCGCTTTATGCGCTCGCCCTGGTGTCTTGCGATAGCAAGCAGGCGGTAATCCCCAATAAAGTCCATTGTGTTAATGATCTCGGCCACAAGAAGGTGGGCGTGCAGATCGGCAATACCGCCGATATTTACGCATCCGATTTCGGGGGCGATACCGCGAAAATCGATGTGGACCGCTACACGAAACTCGCTGATGCCGTGCAGGCGCTCAAACAGGGGAAAATCGACGCGGTCTTGAGTGATGACCAGCCCGCCAAGGCGTTCGTGCGTGAAAATCCGTCGCTCCGCATTCTAGATGAAGTCTTTGTCGAAGAAATGTACGCGGGCGTTGTCGCGAAGGGGAACGAGGCGTTGCTCGATTCCGTGAACCAGGCGCTCGATGCCATGAAAAAGGATGGCGTCTACGATTCGCTCTTTAATACCTATATCTATCGTACCGGTAACTATCATTATCAGAAGAAGGTAACCGAGGGGCGTAAGCTTGTGCTCTCTACGAACGCACAGTTTCCGCCGTACGAATACTACGAAAACGCCAAAATTACCGGTTTCGATATCGAAGTGGTCAACTATATTGCCGACTATCTGAACCGTACCGTCGAAATTCAGGACATCGAATTCGATGCGATTATCAATGCGGTTTCTTCGGGCAAGGCCGATGTCGGCTTCGCTGGCTTTACCGTGACCGAGGAACGCAAGAAGTCCATCAACTTCACGACACCGTATACGCTTTCGAAGATTGTCGTGATTGTCCGCGGCGACGAGGCGGTGGAAAGCGACGAGAGCTTTGCCGAACACTTCCGCAAGAATTTCGTGAAGGATTCCCGCTGGAAGTTTATCGCTCTGGGTCTTCGCAACACCCTCATCATTTCGCTCTTTGCGGCGCTGCTCGGCATTCTGATTGGCTTTATTGTGGCGCAGATTCGCACCGGCAATGAATTCAACGGTCGCTACAAGGTGCTGAACGCACTTGCTAAAGTGTACCTCGCCGTGATTCGTGGCACGCCGATGATGATTCAGTTGCTCATCATCTACTACATAGTCTTCTCGTCGGTGAACGTGAACAAGATCCTTGTGGCGATTGTGGCCTTCGGCGTGAACTCGGGTGCATACGTTTCTGAAATTATCCGTAGCGGCATCAAGGGCGTGGACCCGGGCCAGATTGAGGCGGGGCGCAGTCTCGGCCTCAAGTTCCGCACGGTCCTTTACCACATCGTTTACCCGCAGGCATTCAAGAACTCGCTCCCTGCGCTTACGAATGAATTTATCACGCTCATCAAGGAAACGTCCATTTGCGGCTACATCGGCCTGATGGACTTGACGCGCGGCGGTGACATTATCCGTAGCATGACCTACGAGGCGATGCTCCCGCTCCTTGCCGTGGCTGCCATTTACTTTGTCATTGTTGCCGGGCTTTCGGCCTGTGTTGCAAAGCTTGAAAAGAGGTTGAAGAAAAATGAACGCTAATGCAGAAACTTTAATCCAGGTCAAGGACCTTTGCAAATCTTACGGCGACAAGCAGATTCTCAAGGGAATCTCGCTCGACATTCATCGCGGTGACGTGATTGCGATTATCGGACCTTCGGGTTGCGGCAAGTCCACTTTCTTGCGCCAGCTGAACCTGCTCGAAAAGCCGACGGGTGGCGACATCCTGTTGGATGGCAAGAGCATTTTGGCGAAGGGCGTTTCGAAGCCGAGTATCCGTAGGCGCGTGGGCATGGTGTTCCAGCAGTTCAACCTGTTCAAGAACATGACCGCACTCAAGAATATCATGTTCGCTCCTGTGAAATTGGGGCTTTTGAACAAGGCGGATGCCGAAAAGCGTGCGAAGGAACTTCTGGACCGCATCGGTCTCTTGGATAGGGCCGATCATTATCCTGCACAGCTCTCTGGCGGCCAGCAACAGCGTGTGGCGATTGCCCGCGCCATGGCCATGCAGCCCGAGGCAATTCTGTTTGACGAACCGACAAGTGCCTTGGACCCCGAAATGGTCGGCGAAGTTCTCAAGATCATGAAGGACTTGGCAAAATCTGGCATGACGATGATTGTGGTGACGCACGAAATGAGCTTTGCCCGCGAAGTCGCCAACCGCGTGCTGTTCTTTGCCGATGGCGTGGTCAAGGAAGACGGCTCCCCCGAAGAAATCTTCGACAACCCGAAAGATTCCCGCCTCAAGGAATTTCTCTCGGCACTGAAGAAATAGGGCTATTTAAACGCGTTCAGACGTGAAAGCGGTTGTCGGCCTTCGAACGAAATGCCGATGCTGAATTGATTGATGAAGGCGCGGCGTTTGCGGTTCTTGACCGGGTCGTCAAAATGGACTGTCTTTAAAATCCACTGCAGTTTAGGGGTGATGTTTGCCATGTCGCCCAAGGGGAATCGTCTCATGGCCTGGACGCCACCCATGAATGCAAGATTCATGATGGAGTCTTGGCCCACATAGAATTCATCGAAACCGATTCCCGCCAACACGTCGAAACCGTATTCGTCGAATTCGTAGGTGCGGCCGATCATGGCGTCCAGTCCTGCGGCAGAAATTCCGTCTGCAAACATCAGGTCAACTTGAAGCTGGAATACGAATCGGAATACCTGGATTCTTGCGTTCGGAACGCTGAAGGTGAAATTTTCGTTAACGGCTTCTAGGCCGGATGTCATGAGCGATTTTCCTACAGAAACTCCGACACAAAGGCCTAAAACTCCGCTATTCTTGTCCGCTTCGTGTAATTCGGTGACAATGTCCTGATTAATCAAGGCTTGTAACGCGGTTCTATAGGGAGTATCGGGGTAACGCCTGAAAAAGTTGTCTCGGGCAAACAATAGCCAACTGTAGTCAAAATCGTAGTAGGTATCTCGTTCGTAAGGGCTTTCTTTTTGAATCCACAAGGTTGCCCAGGAGGTTGCCGCGTCAGCGGCGATTCCAGCCGGCGTCTTGGCGATTTCTATGGCGGCAGAGCCGACATCTTCGGGCTTTAGCCAATAAGTAAACATGTATTCGACGAACGCGCCTGTTTTCAGCTTAGAATTCTTTTGCAGGCTAGTCTTCTTGGCGAGCGCATAGAGCATGTCGTATTTCGAAATCATGTAGTCCATGACTAGGTTGTACACGGCGTTTTCTTCTTCAGTCAGAGTTCTCCCGTTTACTTCTTGACCGCCAAAATTCATGTACCTAGTGTAGGCGATAGGGACTGACACATGCCCGGGTCTATCTGTCCAGTAGAGTTTACCGGCCAAATGGGTGAGCTCGCTTTGCATTAATTCGTCTTTGCAGAGCTCGTTACGAATTTTTGGGGCATTTTCCTTGATGTAGTCCAATATGGCGGGGACTTCGGAAAGATCCCCACGGACAAAATGAACCATCAGGGTCGAGTCAAACGAACAGACGTTGACATCTTGCGCCAAAACCGGCGTACCCCAAAGCACGATTCCGAGAAAGAAGACGATTGCAAATAGCTTTCGCATGTT
Organism: Fibrobacter sp. UWB5; assembly: GCF_002210295.1. Taxonomy (NCBI): domain Bacteria; kingdom Pseudomonadati; phylum Fibrobacterota; class Fibrobacteria; order Fibrobacterales; family Fibrobacteraceae; genus Fibrobacter; species Fibrobacter sp. UWB5. The sequence goes on from NZ_MWQH01000013.1 coordinate 30,817, forward strand.
ATTTCACGATTTCGACGGCCGCGAGTTCCTTGCCGGTTTCCAGGTGGTGTACGCTGAATCGCGGGGGAGTGGTGCCGTCGAAGGTTTCGTAGAGTCCGAAGGTCGGCGGGTTTCCGCCCTTGGGCAGGCTCGTGGAGCCGGGGTTCAGGCAGTAGACTCCATCAGCGTTCTTTTCGGCGGTAAAGATATGTGTATGACCGGAAAAATACACGTCGGCCTTGTAGTGGCTGAACAGGTACGGGTCATACAGGTGACCGTGGCTCAAAAATAGGCGCAGTCCGTTTTCTTCGAATTCGGCGTAGTCCGCGAGGCAGGGGAATCCCAGCACCATCTGGTCCACTTCGGCGTCGCAGTTGCCGCGAACGGCGGTAATTTTCTCCTTAAGAGGGCTCAAGAGCTCGACAACGCCTTGCGGGTCGTGTCCGCCGGGCAGCGGGTTCCGGGGACCGTGATAAAGAAGGTCGCCCAAAAGGAAAATGCGGTCGCATTTGTGCTTGTCGAGGTAAGAAAGCGCCATCTTGCAGGCGAACGCAGAACCGTGGATATCAGAAAGAACAAGAGTACGCATAAAAGAAAATCCCGTTTTCCATAATATAGCTATAAAATGGGGGAGATTTCATTCAAAATAGGTATATTTGGAGCGATGAACGTTTTCTACCACCTTCCCGGCCTGTTCGAATTTTACGACCTATACAAGGCTTTTTTGCCGCTGTTCCGCGAGCATCGGGAATACTTTTACGAGTGGTGCGAAATCGGTTCCATTTACGGTGCGCCCAGCGATTGCCTGTGGGGTGGTGGCCGTGTCGGATTTGGCGATGCAGATCCCGATGAGGTGGCTGCCTTCATGAAAGAATTTGGCATCTCGGCGCGCCTGACCTTCAGTAACTCCCTTCTCCGGGAAGAACACCTTTCTGACAAGAAATGTAACGATTTGTGCGCCTTGTTCGAGAAAAATGGCGATGCGCCGAGCGGAATTATCGTCCATTCGGACCTGTTGCTCGATTACCTTAAGGCGAAGTATCCGGGATTCTATTTCGTGTCATCCACGACGAAGGTCCTGACGGATTTTGGTCGATTCGAAGAGGAACTGGACCGCGATGATTTCAGTTACGTAGTGCCGGATTTCAGGCTCAACAAGCAGTTTGCCAAACTGAACTCTTTGTCGGCAACGCAAAAGCAGAAAGTCGAATTCCTGTGCAATGAATGCTGCTGGTTCGGGTGCCCCGACCGGAAAAATTGCTATGAGAACGTGAGCCGGAAGAACCTCGGCGAAAGCTGCGAAGACCACGTTTGCGCCTCTCCGAACGCCCAAAGGGGTTACCGGTTTTCCGATGCCATGAAAAATCCCGGATTTATCGGAATTGAAGACATTCAAAAGGTTTATGCCCCGCAAGGGTTCCGCCATTTCAAAATCGAGGGCCGCAGCCTGGGCAGTGCCCTCATCCTGGAATTCTTGCTTTTTTACATGGTCAAACCCGAATTCCAGCTCCCTGTTCGGGAAGAAATCTACCTGGATAGCACGTTGGACTTGTTTTAGGGCGGGGCTAGCTTATTTTTTCCGTTTTTCGGCTTTGAGGGGCGTTTTTTCCATTGTCTGAAACACGAAAAAGTGCTATATTTGATGCGTAAAATTCTAATTACCTTAAAAGGAAGGTTAAAATCATGGCAAGAAAGAAGATTGCACTCGTTGGTGCTGGTCAAATCGGTGGTACAATGGCTCTCGTCATCGCCCAGAAGAATCTTGGCGACGTTGTTCTTATCGACATTCCGCAGACTCAGGGTATGCCTAAGGGTAAGGCCCTCGATATCATGGAAGGCCGCTCTGTCATCAACTCCTCCGTGGATCTTCAGGGTTCTACCGACTACTCTGCTATCAAGGGTGCCGATGTCGTGATCGTTACCGCCGGTTTCCCGCGTATGCCGGGCATGAGCCGTGACGACCTTCTGGACAAGAACTGCGGCGTTATCAAGACCGTCGCTGAAGCCATTAAGGAAAACGCTCCGGATGCATTCGTGATCGTGATTACGAACCCGCTCGACGCCATGGTCTACAACATGCAGAAGCAGTCCGGTCTCCCGGCCAACAAGGTGATCGGTATGGCTGGCGTGCTTGACTCTGCCCGTCTCGCTTGCTTCGTTGCCGACGAACTCGGCGTGTCTGTCGAAGACGTGAAGGCCCTCGTGATGGGCGGCCACGGCGACACCATGGTTTCCATCATGGAATGTGTCACTGTCGGTGGCATCCCGGTTTCTCAGCTCATGAGCAAGGAAAAGTTTGCCGAACTCGCCAAGCGTACCGCCGGTGCCGGTGGCGAAATCGTGAACCTCCTCGGCCGCGGCTCCGCCTTCTACAGCCCGGCTACTTCTGCCGTGCACATGGCTGAAGCCTACCTCCTCGACAAGAAGAACGTGTTCTCTTGCGCTGCCAAGCTGAACGGCGAATACGGCGTTAGCGGTCTCTACTGCGGCGTGCCGGTTGTCGTCGGTGCAAACGGTGTCGAAAAGATCATCGAAGTTTCTATGAACGACGAAGAAAAGGCTGCTTTCGCAAAGTCTGTTGACGCCTGCCGCAAGAACGCTGAATGGGTCGACGCACATACGTAACCTTCGCGCCCAATTGTATTGGACTTGAAGAGCCTGCCCTGAGCTTGTTTCAGGGTGGGCTTTTTTGTAGTTACGCGAAGTGTGGACTTTTTATTTTGAAATTTTGATAAAACCTGCATAATTCTGTTTTATCTTACTAAAAGTGTGGACTTTTTAATGAAAAATCTATTGACTTTTGGAGGGTTTAAAGATATATTTAGATTAGACGTGTCGTCAGGGAGTTTATAATGGTTATGGGCCTGGGAAAATCTTTTGGTTTCGTGGCGCTATTGGGAGCGTCGCTTGGTGTTGCAACGTCCTTCGCGGCCGATTGGTACGCGAAGGACAATTTGCAGCCAGGGCATGACCCGAGCATGATCCGCTTTGAGGACGGCTACGCCCTCATGAGCACGAACAACAATCTGCAACTGTGGACATCGGAAGATGCCTACACTTGGCGCGACCACAAGTCGACCGTGAGCGCCATTCCGCAGTGGGCCTATACCTACGCGCCCAAGACCGAGGGCATCTGGGCTCCGGACCTTTTCTACATGAACGGCGAATACCGCGTTTACTATTGCGTGTCGGAATTCGGCGTGCGCAATTCGGCTATCGGTTACCAGTCGACGACCTCGATTATGCCGGGAAGCACTGGCTATGGCTGGAAGGACCATGGCCATGTTTTCCATACGAAGCAGGGGACAGATTCGTATAACGCCATCGACGCCGACGTGGTCAAGGATACCGAGGGCAATTACTGGATGGCTTTCGGTTCGTTCGGACTCGGCATTCAGTTGATCAAGCTGGACGCGACTACGGGCTACCAGGCGAGCGACGACAAGACGGTCTACAACATTGCCCGCCGTACGAGCAAGGAAAGCGGCGGCGCCGAAGAAGGCCCGAGCCTGATTGAGCATAATGGGCAGTACTTCTTGTTCACGGCGTGGGACAAGTGTTGCCAGCAGGGCGCAAATATCGAGCAGACTACCTACAAGACGGCTTACGGCCGCGCGGACAAGGTGACGGGCCCGTACAAGGACCGCGCCGGTTACAATATGGCGACGGGCGGCGGCACGATTCTTTTGGAACGCTACGGACGCTATGTGGGCCCGGGCGGTGGCGAGGCCTTCCAGGACTTGAACCGTGTGCGCTTTGTGCATCACTACTATGATTTGAATGGCGACAAGTACAACCATATTCATATTCGTGATGTCGTGTTTACCGAGGATAACTGGGCTGAGATGGGACAGCCCTTCCTCGGGCGTTATTTGAGTGCCGAAGTCGAACATGGTGCGCTGACGCGTGCGGTGTCGGGCGACCTTGCAATCACGCGGAGCAATACGGCCTCGAATGGGGAATATCTCGCTTACGTGAATACCGCAGGTTCCAAGATTCGCTTGCCGATGAACATTATGCAAGCGGGTAACTACCTGCTGCGTTACCGCTACGCTAACGGTGGCGATGCTGCCGCGGAGCACAAGGTGACGGTGAATGGCAAGTCGCAGACGGTGGCGCTCCCGCCGACAGGTTCTTGGGGCACGTTCCCCGAAAAGTCTGTGGTGATGGTGCCTGCGACACTCAAGCGCGGCGGCAATTTCATTGAGATTGAACCTTCGCCGAACGGCAACTTTGCGGAACTCGATCGCATCGATTTCTTGCGCGTGATTCGCGATACGATTCCGGCGAACGGCTTTGACAACGGCATCCGTGTGCGCCTCACGAAGGACGACGAGTTCGCCATCAAGGATGGCGGCTACGCGATTTTCGAGAACGTGGTGACGGATTCCATCGTGGCTACGGAAGTGGCTGTCGAGGTGAAGAGCCTTACGGGCGGCAAGCTCAGCATTCGTGACGGTAAGAAGGATGGGACCGTTCTTTCTGAATGCGAACTGGTGGCGGCCAACGAGAAATTTACGTCTAAGGGCTGGACGACGGTGAACTGCTCGAATCTTAAGAGCATTGGCGGCGTGAAGGACTTTTACCTGACAGCATCCGGCGTTTCGGGCGAAGCGATTGTGAAGAACATCGTGTTTGCGAGTTCATCGGGAGAAATCGTTTGCAATCAGGAACCGTGCGGTGACCCGATTTCTAGCTCCAGCGGCAAAGACATTACCTCGAGTTCTTCGGGTACGACCGCGATTGCCCCGCGTGCTGTACGCCACGATTCTCCGGCATCCGCCCGCAAGGGCTACCGCGACCTCAAGGGCCGTAGCTTTGACAAGCAAATCCCGTACCGGGTGATGTTCTAGTTCTGCTAGAAAATGTTTGCTTGCAAGGTGAAACTTTTTAGTGTATTTTTGATTTGTGGTGTATGGGTAAAGCGAGGAAAAATGAATTTCGGGATTGGCAAGGCGTCTGTCGTAACGACTGCGGCAATACTTACTTTGGTTTGTTCGGCTTTTGCGGCCGATTGGTACGCGAAGGAGACGCGCTGGGCAGGGCATGACCCGGACATCATCCGTTACGAGGACGGCTATGCGCTCGCGACGACGGACAACCACATGCTGATGCAGTTTTCCGAGGATGCGCTGAACTGGAAGAACGGCGATCCCGCCATGCCGGAATTTTCGAAGTGGCTTTACAAGTACGCGCCGAATATGATTGACATCTGGGCGCCGGACATTCATTACATTGGCGGGGAATACCGCATGTACTATTGCGGTTCCGAGATGGGCATCCGTTCATCGGGCATGGGGTTCATGGCGAGCAAGGAAATCGACCCGACCAAGCCCGGCTACGGCTGGACGGACATGGGCGAGGTGATTCACACGGTCAAGAGCGATGCCTACAACGCGATTGACGCGGCGGTGCTGAAGGACAACGATGGCAAGGTCTGGATGGCGTTCGGTTCGTGGGGCACGGGTATCCACATTCTGGAACTGAACGAAGAAACAGGCAAAGTGAAAGACGGTGCGAAGATGATCAACATCGCGAACCGCGGCGGTTCGGGCATCGAGGGCGCAAGCCTCATCGAGCACGACGGCTACTACTACCTGTTTACGGCGTGGGATAACTGCTGCAAGAAGGGCGCTGACCTCGAGAATAATTCCTACAAGACGACGGTGGGGCGCTCCAACCGCATTGACGGCGGGTATGTGGACCGCAGCGGCAAGGCGCTCCTGAATGGCGGCGGCACGATTCTGTTGAGCCGATACGGACGCTACTACGGGCCTGCGGGCGGCGAGGCGTTCCAGGACGTGAACCGCCAGCGTTTTGTAAACCATTACTACGACAAGAATGACGGCGGAAATTCCTACATACAAGTTCGCGACATCGTCTATACCGATGACGGTTGGCCGGAACTCGGGCAACCGTTCCTCGGGCGTTACCTGAGCGCCGAAGCGGAACAAGGCGCTTTGACTCATGTGGATATTTCAAGCAGCTCGATGGCCTCGAACGGAGAATTCTGCGCCTATATCAATTACGAAGACAGCAAGATTCGTTTGCCGATGATTATCCCGCAGGCGGGCGACTACCTGATTCGCTACCGCTATGACAATAACTGGACCGAAGACGGCGCGAACGGCAGTTCCCACTTTGTGAGCATCAACGGCAAGAACCAGGAAGTGGATCTGCCGCTGACAGGCGCGTGGAGCGCGTTCCCCGAGAAGTCGGTGGTGTACATTCCCGCGAAACTTAAGCGCGGTTCGAATTTTATCGAGATTACGAAGGGCAAGCATTATGCGGAACTTGACAGGCTTGATTTCTTGCGCATCATTCGCGATACGATTCCGGCGAACGGCTTCGATAACGGTATCCGCGTGCGACTCACCGAGAAAGATGAGTTCGCCATCAAGGATGGCGGCTATGCAATTTTCGAGAACGTGATTACGGATTCCATTGCGGGCCCGGGCGTGCTTGTGCAGGTGAAGAACGGCGCAGGCGGCATACTGAACATCCGCAAGGATAGCAAGAAGGGCGACGTGATTTCCAAGTGCGAATTACCCTCGGCGGGTGATGCGAGCAAGTGGATTGACGTGCGCTGCTCCAACCTGCCGGAGCTCAAGGGCGTGCAGGACTTCTACCTGACCGCAGAAGGCCTCGGCGGCGAAACTCTCCTCGGTAACATCAAGTTCGACGAAGGCTTGAAGGATTCGACGACAGCCATCCGTCGCATTGCACCGCGCAACAATATGCAGTTGCCTGCTCAAAACAAAAAATACCGCGACCTCAAGGGCCGTCGGTATAATAAGCAAATTCCGTATAGGGTGATGTTCTAGGGTTACTTCAGCCAGTCCTTGTACTTGATCCAGATGTGCAGCCAGATTCGGGCGACGGAATCAATGGCATCGCTAAAAATCATGGTGCTGTACATCTCGAAATATTTGCCCCATTCGGTTTCCGTTTCGAATTCCTTCATGGATTTCGTGTTTTCAAAATTTTCGGGAATCAAGAAATACGAGAACAGGTAGGAATACTGCGAAACGACGCTCATGTAGTCCCACACGTTATTGTTCTTGCCTCCCCAGCCGTGCATGTACTTGCGGGATGCAATGTCGTTTTCCACGTTCGTGGTAAACGAAGATGCTGTCAGCGGTAGCGGGTATCCGTCAGGGTCGTAGAAGAATCGGTTGTTGTCCTTGTCGATTTTGTATGCCTTGCTGATTGCGTCTTCCCATTTCTTTTCAATTCCGCCGTGAATGCCCTTGCCGTCGGAATAGGGGCGGCAGTCGCAGTGCAGGGGCATGTGGCAGTCGGCAATGTAGTGGCTCAAGATAAAGAATCGCATGGCGATGTGGTTGCCGGAGGTGGCGATGGGACAGCCCTTTTCTTCGCGGTTGAGCATCTTGAAATTGTCGATGATGCTGTGCGAAATAGCTTCGCAGCGGTCTGCGCAGTTGCCACCTTCAATTGTGTAGGGTTTGCCCTTGAGCGGCGATTCCTTGGACATCTTGGTGTAAATGCTATGGGTCGAAGGCAAACTGCCGAAGGTGTTGTAGGTGCCGTCTTCGGCGGGGCGGTATTTGACGATGTGGCTCGTTGCCATGTCCTTGAAAACATCGTCGGGGTACCAGGCTCCCTTGATAACGAAGTCGCGGTAGTTCTTGAACCATTTGACTAGTGCCTTGGCTTCGGTGCGGACTTTATCGGTGACGCCTGTAATCACATTTTCGTCGGTGGTGGTGGCGATAATTTCCAAACGCTTGATTGCCATAAAGGCAATCCATGCATGAGAATATTTTTTCACGCTGGTGTCTCCTTGTTTGCCTGCAAATATAAGTTTTAATTGCGAATGTATGACAGAATATGTTGTATAAATTACAAAACAAATATATTGCCTACAAACGAGGCATGATGATGGATTGTTGTTTTTTTATATTTGTTCACATGCTTACGATTAATGGACAGAGTGTCGATGCCGCCGGAAAGACGGTTGCCGAGTACCTGGCAGAAACCGGGTTCAATACCGTACGCATCGCGGTCGAACGGAACGAAGAAATTGTGCCCAAGGCAAAGTATGCCGAAACGGTGCTGGCCGACGGCGACGTCGTCGAGGTTGTGAATTTTGTAGGCGGCGGGTGATGACTGCTAATCTTTCGCAGATGCGCGAACCTTCTCGCATACCTTCGCAGAACGAGATGCACGCTGCGCTTGAAAAGCGGCAGGGTGCAGAAGCCGTGCGAAAGTTGCAGGCGGCAACGGTTGCTGTTTGCGGTTTGGGCGGCCTCGGTTCGAATATCGCGATTTCTTTGGCTCGTGCCGGTGTCGGTAAACTCATTCTGATTGATTTTGACTGTGTCGATGTGACGAATTTGCATCGCCAGCAGTACAAGGCGTGCCAAGTGGGCAGGCCGAAGCCGGAAGCATTGCTTACAAACTTGAAAGAGATTGCGCCGTATACGGAATACGAAACGCATTTCGAGAAGGTGACCGCCGAAAATGCGGAGGCGCTGCTTGGCAAGGCCGACGTGATTTGCGAGGCGTTTGACAATGCCGAGGCCAAGGCGATGCTTGTGAACACGGTGCTTGAAAACATGCCCGAAAAGTTCCTGGTTGCTGCTTCTGGCATGGCGGGCTACGATAGCGGTAATTTGATTACGACCCGCAAGGTGACCAAACGCTTTTACGTTTGCGGTGACGGCAAAAGTGACGTGAATGACGGAATCGGGCTCATTGCGCCCCGCGTGATGCTTTGCGCCGCTCACCAGGCCCTGACTGTGATTCGCCTGATTCTTGGAATGGAATAATTCTATATTTACCTTCGCAAAAAAGAAGGCTATATGGCAGACAAGAAAGATACTCTCGTTATCGGTGGTCACGAATTCAATTCCCGCTTTATTCTAGGTTCCGGAAAGTATTCCCTCAAGCTGATTGAGGCTGCTGTGCGCGATGCCGGGGCACAGATTGTGACCCTCGCGGTGCGCCGTGCGAACACCAAGGACCATGAAAACATTCTGGACTATATTCCGAAGGGTGTGACGCTGTTGCCGAATACGTCCGGCGCACGCAACGCCGCTGAAGCGGTGCGCATCGCGCGTCTTTCCCGCGAACTCGGCTGCGGTGATTTCGTCAAGATCGAAATCATGCGCGACACCAAATACCTTTTGCCCGACAACTACGAAACCATCAAGGCGACTGAAACCTTGGCGAAAGAAGGTCTCGTCGTGATGCCGTATATGTACCCGGATCTGAACGTGGCGCGCGACCTCGCGAACGCGGGTGCCGCAGCCGTGATGCCGCTGGCGTCTCCGATTGGCTCTAACAAGGGTCTTTCGACTCGCGAATTCATCCAGATTCTCATCGATGAAATCGACCTCCCGATTATCGTGGATGCAGGTATCGGCAAACCGTCCGAAGCTTGTGCCGCCATGGAAATGGGTGCTGCCGCGATTATGGCGAATACCGCTCTTGCTACCGCCGGCGACTTGCCCATGATGGCCCAGAGTTTCAAGCTCGCCATCGAAGCGGGTCGCAAGGCGTACCTCGCTGGCCTTGGCCGTGTGCTGACCCGCGGTGCCTCTGCCTCTGACCCGCTGACGGGTTTCTTGAGAGATTAAAATCGGGGTTTTAGGGGCTTCGCCCCTAGGCGAAGGGGTAACGAAAAAAAGACGAGCTTTTCGCTCGTCCTTTTTGTAAGAACGAAAACCACCAGCTAGGCTGGTGGTTCTAAAGAAGCCTTCTGGCG
>NZ_MWQH01000014.1 GCF_002210295.1 Fibrobacter sp. UWB5
ACCGGTAATGAATATGGTCGTTCATGAACCCACTATTAAAAAACCTACAAATCCAGTTATGATTTGAAGTACAGGGACCAATCAAAGAAAACGCATTATGTAGAAGTCAAGGCTTCAAGAAATAGTGATGTAATTTTTTCTTTGACAAATAACGAGCTCGCTTTTGCAAATGCGCATGCTTCGAATTATGAAATAATCTTTGTTTTGTTAGATGATAAAGGAAAACCTATCGGCAATCCAAAAAATCTCGGGAATCTTTTTCATTTTAAAGACGGTGAGGACCTATTGAATAATGAAAAATTTTCTATAGAAAACAAGGAATTTACCATTTATGCAAAAATCGCAGATGAAAATAACTAGAATCCTTTTTTTTCATCTCGTGAATAACTTTTTCTAGGGAGTAGATTTCTTTTCGGGTTCTTAAGGGCAACGCCCTTAGGCCCCATCGGCAAGCTCTGGGCAACGGACGGGGGGGGGGTGAGCTACAGCGCTTGCGCTGTGCGAGCCAGGGGGAGGCTTCCCCCTTTACTTTTTCTTCATCCCCTTGATTTTTTCCTTGTGCATCGCCTTGAGTCTTGCTCGGTCTGCGTTGAGCGAGGCGATTTCCCGGGCGACGGCTTCGATTTCGGTCGGGTATAGTTTTGTGGGCAGAGCCCTGTAGTATTTCTTGAAGTCCTTGTCGCGAATAGTCCCTTCGGGAATTTTGTCGCCCATCTTCGCGTTGTTTCCGAAAATCACCAGGTCAATGAACTTGTCCTTCAGTTTCGGAAACTTTTCGCACAACGCTTGGATGTGCCCGTAGTTCTGGTGGTGCGGATTCTGTTTGCCGTGTGTTTCTCGCCGATGTGCCCGACCCCACGAAGTGGGGGAACGCCCGTTAGAACGGGAGGGCTTTGACAATCCAGCGACCGTCTCTTTTTGAACCGACTCGTTCAAGCGTTCCGTACTGCTGCAACTTCGCTAGATCACGTTCAATCGTCCTTGGGGTGACGGCAAACTTTTCTGCCAATTCCTTTTCGGTAAGGAAGTTGTTCTTTTTCAGCGCTGCGATAATCTTTTCTTGACGGGCGGTCAAGTGGATGGTTTCTGCAACTGGCGTCTCGACTTCAACATTCTGAACATCCTTTAGTGCTCCCAGAATCTTGTCCAGCATGAATTCGACAAAAATACTGCAGTCGCCGGCCGTGCTTGATGCGTTAATTGCGTTGTAGTATTCCTGTTGGTTGGCGTAGACCAGGTTCTCGACGGGCAGGTGCGCAAAGACAGGATTCCACTTGCCTAGAATAAGGGATTGCCACAGGCGGCCCATTCGTCCGTTGCCATCACGGAACGGGTGGATGAACTCGAATTCATAGTGAAAGATGCAGGACCGAATCAGCCAATGCATCTTGCTCCTCTTTAGCCAAGAAAAGAGGTTCTTCATCAGGATGGGCACCATTTTCGGTGGGGGAGCGAAATGGACGCACTTTTTCCCTTTAAATACGCCTTCATTGCAATTCCTGTATTTGCCCGCGTCGGGAATCATGCCCTGCATCATTACGCCATGGGCCTTGAGCAGGTCCTTTTCAGAAAACGCGTTCAGCGAAGGGTACAGTTCGTATGTCCGCAAGGCGTTCTTCACTTCCAGGATTTCGCGTGCAGGGGCCATAATCCGCTTGCCTTCGATGATGTCGGATACCTGATCTTCGGAAAGCATGTTGCCTTCTATCGCCAGGGAACTGTGGATGCTTTGAATCTGGTTGACCCTGCGCAGGCGCAGACTATCCGGCTGTTCCAAACGGATGGCAAACCGTTCGACCTTGGCCGCAATCTCTGCTGCAAGGTTGACTATCGCCGTGTTGAGCGTAAAGGGCGGCTCATATTTATCCGACATTTTCATGGACATCTTATCCGACATTAAACCGACATTATTCCGACATTTTAAATATATATTATGCGCCGTTGCCGGTCAAGTAGAATGCTTTATTTCTTCCTCAATTTCCCGCCAGCAAATACCACCAGGAGGGCGCCAGCGGCTACGCCGCCGACCTTCTTGAGGTCGCTCCAGAATTGCCGCCGTTTTGCCTTGCATTGTTCGCAAAGCTTCTCGGTGTCTTCGGGCTTGTCGCAGCCGCACTTCTTGCATTTGTTCCAGAGTTTTTGAGTCATCGCGAGATCTCCTTGGCGTCTGGATTCTAATATACTCAATTGCGTTAGATGAAGTCCTCTACTTTCGGGACATAATTCTCGGGGCATTCCTCTTTCTTGGTTTGCCGGAGCGCCTTGCGGAGCTTTGCGGCGAGTGTCTTGGATACGGGCTGCGAGGGCGGCAGCACGTCGACTGTGGGGGGTATGTCGGTTCTGATGCAGAAGACGTCTGCGTCTAAGGGGTTGAGGATGGCAACGACATAGCGGTCGTCGAGTATGTCCGGGTAGTTGTCCGGGAATTTTTCGCCGGTTGCTCCGCCGAGTGCATCCCAGATGGGTTTCATTTGCTCCTTGGTGGCGGGCGTCTGCCAGACGATTGCGAGTTCCACGAATTCATCGTTCGCAATTTCCACGATGTCGCCTTCCTTGAAGCGGATGGTTTCGGGATCCCTGCCGTAAAAGCCGGTGTCGCCCAGTTCCATGTTCTTCCCGTCGCAACGGCATACGCCCGAGGTGCTGCTTACTTGCCAGAGGGTGCCGTCTTTCAGGTAGCGCCTGGTGGATATGTCCCTCATGCCCGAGATAATGTGGCCGAGCGGCCGTTCGCTGACGACAAAGCCGTAGAGGTCCCAGTCGCCTTGGGCGGCAATCCGCTTGATGTGCTTCTCGGCTTCGGCGAGCGTCTCGAAGTAGCCGGCGTCTGTCCCGAATATGCAGAATCCGGGCTTGTTGCGGTAATCTTTGGGGCGCCCGTCTTCGTCGAGGCGGTACTTGGGCGTTGAAAGGCCGACGATTTCGTAAACCTGCAGTTTGTAGATCGTCCTGAAGTTTTCTCTGTCCACGTGGATGACTTTTATGCCCATGATGACCTCCTTATCTATATGAAATATAATCTCCAACTGCGACAAATAATGACATATAGGGAGGAAAATTTATTCCGACATTAATCGTTCAATGAAACAGAAATGTCCAATAAAATGTCCAATAAAGAATGATGGCGGTTGGGTGATGAGTTGGGCAATAAGTTGGGTGATAACGGTCTTATTTCCTTTTCCACTTCGCAATACGCGTCTCGCATTCAGCCTTAGGCAAACGCATGTTCAAAGTCATCAGGGCTTCAAGATTCTCCGCTGCTTCCAACGCAGACAATAATCCATATTCAACGAAATTGTCAAACAGGTAGAGAACGCCAGAAACCTTCACGTTGTCTTTTTCTGCGGCGGAGCGAAGTTTGCCGTCACCCGTCAAAAGTCGCCCATCGACCTTTTTAGCATAGTACCAAACTGAACAATCCGCAATGGATGTGTTGTTTTTGCTGTTAGACTGCAGAAGCAGAATTTCGCTAAACTCGTCGAAATCAAACGAGGCGACGCCCAACTTTTTTGCCTTGATAAACTTCTGAATAATTTTCTGTTGTTCCGGTCTCTCTATTTCACTGATTACGAAGTCGGTCGTAAAAATTTCGCAGGGTAGGGCAAAGAACGCTTCCAGCAATTGAACTGAAAGTAAGTCAATTATGACGTTTGCATCACTGATGACAATCCGTTCTTCAATCATACCAGTGCGAGATCCCTACGGACTTGTTCGATGTCCAGGTGCAACAGGTTTGCCGCCTTGGATATGGTGATGAGTTCCTTGCTCAGCGCCTTATAGACCAGGCTCACGAAACGGGTGGATTCTTCGTAGTGGTACAGCGACTTTTCGATAAGTGCCCTAAATTTCGTTGCCTTGTTTTTCTGGATGCAGAAGGTGCGGTAGCGCTGTTCCGAGATGATGCCGCATTCCTTCGCCTTGTACATGATTGCATCGCAAGAGATTCCGTAGCCGAGCTGGATGGCTCTCAGTTCCTGGTACGAGATGTCCTTGCGGGCCTTGCCGAGGATCCGCTTGAGTTCGGGTTCCGGGACCAGCATTTCGCTTGCGAACAAGTGGCAGAAAGATTCTTCCTGCTTTTTGTCGATGGGCTTGGGGAAGCGAAGCACGAGGTGCCCGAGTTCGTGAAGCGCGGTAAAGCGTTTGCGCTCGACAGAGAACGTCCTGTTCAAAATGACGACGTGGAATTTTTCGTTGACCAAACTACTCATGCCGTCAAAGGATTCCGGGGCGTCAATCTCGATGACTTTCACGCCGTGGTTTTCGAGCAGGTCGATTACATTCACGATGCCTGCCAGGCCGAGCTTCCATTCCTTGCGGACTACCGCTGCGGCCATTTTAACGTCTTCGGCGGAGTTGGCCTTGATTTGGGGAATGTGGTGTTTCGCGGCAGAGCTGCTGCAGATTTCCTCGATGTTGATGTAGCGTTCCATCAGGTCGGCGATGGTTTCGCGGAGGCTGTTTTCCTTTTTCTGCGGGAGCGAGCTTTTCTTGCGGAACCTCACGGAATCTACCTGCACCGTAAAGGGCCTGAAAAAGTAGTCAATGGGCAGGCCCAGCGCCTTGGATAGTGCGATAATAATGCCACTATTCGGTGCGAGCTGGCCGTTCTCGTACTTTGAAATCGCCATCTTTGAGACGACATTCCCCATGGCCGTACAAAGTTCGTCCATAGAGAGCCCTTTCATAATTCGGGCGTTTTTGAGTCTAGCTGAGAAAATGGAAAGGTCTGCCATAAAGTCTCCCGTTGTTTACAAATATATATCTTTTTATAGATTTTGTAAACCCGACTATATATCCGACTGCAAAGGCGACAATAACACTACAATAAATGCTACAAAAAAAACGCTACAATAAAACCTATGGATATAATGCAGGCGATACTTACTTGAGGACCATTTTGTTGGTGACAACCAAATGGTCTGCTTTGTAAAATTTTTTCCTAACCCTTGCCACATCTGTCGATTTTAGGTACATTAACGCCCGACGCATCTCGCTGTTTTAAGGCGAGGTGCGTTTTTGTTTTAACCGGCTTTTCGGTTTTGCAAGAACGCCTCTAACATCAACCGGTTGCAAATTGCGGCCACTTGGAGGCTATAATGGAAAAAATAAGTCCTTTTTATAACGATGCTGTTCAGCAGATAAAGTCTGCTATTCTCGAAAGCCAGTTGGAGACGGCTCGGGCGGCCAACAAGCAGATGCTATCGCTATACTATGCGATAGGCAAGTTCGTTTCCGAAAATTCCCGCAAGGGAACCTGGGGTACAGGGGCGATAGATACAATAAGTGCTCAACTTCGGCGGGAATTGCCTGGATTGCGAGGATTTTCGGCATCTAACATCAAAAAAATGAGGATATTCTTTGAGCGATGGCTCCCTGTTTTAAATCGCCAGCCAATGGCTGACGAATTAGAAAATGTCGAAAATAGCGAAAAATCGGCAAAAATACCGATTTTTGCGCTTCTTAATCTAAATCGTTCGCCATTGGCGAACGATTTGGACTTCACCGAATTTCTAGAGCTGAGTTTTACTCACCATATGGAAATCCTTCTGAAGACCTCCACTTTGGAAGAGCGTGCTTTCTACATTCATCAGGCACTCATAAACCATTGGGACAAGTACGCTCTGCGCGATTACCTCAAGGCGGATTTGTATCACCACCAAGGGCAACTCCCCAATAATTTCGCATTAACCTTGCCCAAAACGCTCCATGCGCAAAAGGCAATCTCGATGTTCAAGGACGAATACTTGCTTGACTTTGTCAATGTGGAAGAACTTGACGAGCGTAATCCCCAGGATATTGACGAGCGCGTTGTCGAAAATTCCATTGTCCAGAATGTCAAGAACTTTATTTTGACGTTTGGAAAGGATTTCACGTACGTCGGTCATCAAATCCATATCGAAAAACTTGATCACGATATGTGGGTTGATCTGCTCTTCTATAATCGCGAGTTGCAGAGTCTTGTCGTTGTGGAATTAAAGAAGGGGGAGTTCAAGCCTGCGTATCTCGGACAGCTCTCGGCATATATGCGTGTGCTGAACGACGACGAACGGAAGGCAAACGAAAATCCGGTCATCGGCATTATTCTGTGTAAGGGTGCGGACAAGTCATTTGTTGAGTATCTGTTGCAAGATTACAACCAGCCCATGGGTGTTGCGACCTATAAGGTTATGCCGGAAAAACTGAAAGCCGTCATGCCCGACGAAAAATTGCTCTTGGAAGTTATGTAAAACCCGAAATTAAGTTTAATCATAAAAACGAGGAAAAAATGAACTATACATTTACAGAACAAGAAGTTGAAATGATGTATTACTGGGGACAATATGCTGATGGTGAAAGCGGCTTTACTGAAGAAGAACAAAAATTATACGATAAAATAGAGCGAATTTTTACGCCGTTGCAAAAAGAAAAAGATGAATCTCGCAAGATTGTAGAATTCTTTGAAGAGATATGCAGTACATATAAGGGGGTGTCATATTCTTTGCGATTCCCCGGAGGAAATTGCATAAGATTCATTGACGTAGATAAAGACCTTTGCTTCGACACGAAAAAGTCAAAGTACACGGATGTGGTGTTGGAGGTATCTAAGATTATAAACAAATTGAAGTTGAAAAAAAGGGAGGGGTAGATTACCCAATTGTGAACTGAAGGAGATTATTATGTCAATGCCTATAGATGTCGAGACCCTGTTGAACAGGCAGCGTATCGAAAGTGAGCGGATAGAATTCAAGAGAGGGTGGAACCCTGCGGGGATGTTGTAGTTATGAAATCACCTGAAGTTTCGGATGAAACAGAAATGTGGCCTAAAAAATGGCCCAAAAAGTGGCCAAAAATTCCGTGTGGATGACACAATAAAGACACAATAAATGATACAATAAAAGGCCGAAATTTTGCGGTCGAAAAGTTCGTCCGCAAATGAAATGTGATTTCGGTTGGGTGATGGGTTAGGTAATAAGTTGGGTGATAGGATAAACGACAGGATAAATGATAGGATAAGTGATAGGATAAAACGGCCTTGACCCGAACAAGTGCCTGAACATGTATTGAACGACCGTCAAAAAGAAATAGTGTCGATTATAAAAGAAAAAAAACATACCTACGCGAAGTAGTTGAAGCGCTCTGTAAAATTTCGTTAGGCCTCTTGCCAGTTTTCTGAATATTAGGTACATTACATCCCAGCGCGTCATTCCCTAGAAAGGAATGATGCGCTTTTGCTTTATTTGGCTTTGCCGTAATGCGAGGGCGTTCCTAGTTGAAACAATAAATGCAGGAGGCCCTATGGCAAGTGAAATCTTACGACAAACAGTTTCAATGAAACTTAAAAACGTTCTTGCAATCGGAGAAACTGTCGCTGTAGAATTCAAGCGCGCTGGCGGTCGTGTTGGCGACGATGTTTATGAGTCTGTGTGTGCTTTCTTAAATCGTTTCGGTGGCGATATTTATCTCGGGGTCCTTGATAATGGTAAAGTTGAGGGCGTTCCAGAAAATGCGGCTATCGATATGATCAAGAACATCATCAATGTTGCGAATAATCCGACTCTATGGAAGACGATGTGTTTAGAATAACAGTATCGCTGAATGATTATGTGGGAGAGCCTCGAAATGAAGAGGTTAACAATAGGGTTAACAATGGGGTTAACAATAGGGTTAACAGTAAATTCAGTGAGATTCAGCAAAAAATTATTAATGTATTGCGTGAAAAACCAGCAATAACGCAAAGGGAAATGTCCAAGTGCATATCCATTTCTCTTGTACATATAAATAAGAATATGAGAGCTTTGCAAAAAATGGGGGCCGTTAGCCGTGTTGGCAATAATAAACAGGGATCATGGATAGTTAATGAAGAAAAGGAGAAGTCTTAGACCTGTTGAACCCAACAAGTTGAATGGGGAGTTGGAATAACCCCTACCTCCCGACTTTCACCCGTTTCCCGTTCTTGAGCTGGTGCGTGGTGGCGTCGGGGTGGGTGTTTTTGCGGCCGACGAGGGTGCCGTCAATTCTGTAGGTTTCAACAGGGACAATTGTGGCGCGGTTTTGTGTCTGCGCCCAAATTCGCTCAACGTCGCTGGTATCGCGGACGCTTGAGTCCGCAGTGGTCGCGCTTGCCGTCACGGCGATGGAATCGGTAGATACGGTGAAGTTGTCGTAGCGTATAAAGCAGTCGTGGGTGGGGGCCCATTCGGCGCTGCTTCCGCCGTGGAATGTGGAGAGGTAGAACTTGTCGACCTTCACGGTGTCGTAGTCGCGGAGCCTGAGGGTATCCACGTCCAATACGAGTTCGCCGTCAAGCCAGGTTTGTACGCGGCCGTTCTTGTCGCCGTTGCCGGGAGAGGCGATGGTATTCATACTTACTTTGTTTACAATGCGGTGCCAGGTGCCGGTGGTGAACACCTTTTGCGGGATGGTGCCGTTCAGATTCCACTTGAAATCGTCACCGTATACGGACTCTTGCCCCATAAAGTAGATGAGTTGTACGGCGTTGCCGTCTTTGCGCCACATGATGCGTGCGCTCCAGCCGTCGCCGGTTTCGGGCATGGCGTTGCCGGTGTAGCACTTGCCGCCGCATAGGCCGGGGAGCTTTCCGCCGAGCTGGAACTCGAATCCGTCTTCGAAGAATATGTCGTAGGCGCTCCACATGGTGTCGGCGGTCTTTACAAGGGGTTGGATGATTTGCGCGGCGCAGGCGGGCGTGTCGTTGTCATTCGGGCCTACGCAGCCCTTGGGGTACTTGAGCTGCAGTACGTTGCCGTGTTCCTCGCCGTCGTAAACGATCTTGGAGTTTTCGCCATTGTTCTTGTCCATGGCGTACCACCAACTTTTGTCGTAGTCGTTGCGCTTGAAGTCTTCCTTGGCCTCTGCATTGCCGTACACGCCGACATCGCGGTTCTCGAAGTTCACGAACGAGACGGTGTCGGACGCAGTCTGCGCGAAGGCGGACGCTTGCATAAGCGCGACAGCGAGTGCCGCGACGAAGGTGTGGTGGATTTTCATACTCATGCTTTTAAAATAATCTTTTTTGGCTGGTATTAAACTATCTTTTTAATGTATGGCCGATTCACTTGACGAAAAGCACAATGAAGTGGGCGCGACTCCCGTTGCCGCGGCACCTGCTGCCCGAACTTCAGCAGACCGCGCTGCCGAAGAACGCAAGGCCCGCATTCGCAAGATGCGCGGGTGGCTTTCGCCGCGTGATTCCGAGGTAGATGATTTCGGGCCCGAAGATGCCGCGCTTTATTACGGCGAAGGGCATAACGGCTGGAATAGGTAATGTTTAAATGAAAAAATCCCTCGGCAAGTGCCGGGGGATTTTGAATTTTGTGGCGCTTGCAGCCTGCTTGCGCGCGATACCGATTAATAACGGTAGTGATCAGCCTTGTACGGGCCTTCCACAGGTACGCCGATGTAGTCGGCCTGGGCCTTGGTGAGGGTCGTCAGGTGGACGCCGAGCTTTTCGAGGTGGAGGCGTGCGACCTTTTCGTCGAGGATCTTCGGGAGCGTATAGACGACGCCGCTTTCGTACTTGATGCCGGCGACGGTCTGCTTGCCCTGCGCGTTGAGCCAGAGGTCGATCTGTGCGATGGTCTGGTTCGTGAAGGAGGCACTCATCACGAAGCTCGGGTGACCAGTAGCGCAGCCGAGGTTCAGCAAGCGGCCTTCAGCGAGGATAAGGATGCTGTGGCCGTCGGCAAAAATCCATTCGTCGTACTGCGGCTTGATTTCGTTGCGCTTGATGCCCGGAATCTTCTTGAGGCCGGCCATGTCAATTTCGTTGTCGAAGTGACCGATGTTGCCCACGATAGCGCGGTTCTTCATCTTTTCCATCTGAGCGGCGCTAATGATGCCGGTGTTACCGGTGGTGGTCACGAAGATGTCGGCGTAGCTCACGACTTCGTCGAGGGTCTTGACTTCGTAGCCTTCCATAGCAGCCTGCAGAGCGCAAATCGGGTCGATTTCGGTGATGATCACGCGAGCGCCCTGACCACGCAGGGACTGGGCGCAGCCCTTACCCACGTCGCCGTAGCCGCAAACCACAGCAATCTTACCGGCCATCATCACGTCGGTGGCGCGGTTGATGCCGTCGATCAAGGAGTGGCGGCAGCCGTAGAGGTTGTCGAACTTGGACTTGGTCACGGAATCGTTCACGTTGATTGCCGGGAACTTCAGACGGCCAGCCTGGGCCATCTGGTAAAGGCGATGCACGCCGGTAGTCGTTTCTTCGGAAACGCCCTTCAAAGCTTCGCGGGCGCGGGTCCACTGCTTCGGATCCTTTTCGAAAATCTTCTTGCAGGTGGCGAGGAACACGCCCCATTCTTCGCTGTCGGTAGCCGGGTTGAATTCAGGCACCTTGCCGGCGTCTTCGAATTCGGCGCCGCAGGTCACGAGCATGGTAGCGTCGCCACCGTCGTCCACGATCAGGTCCGGGGTCTTGCCGTCGGGCCACACGAGGGCGCGGGCGGTGTTTTCCCAGTAGTCTTCCAAGGATTCACCCTTCCAGGCGAATACAGGCACGCCCTGCGGATTTTCCACGGTGCCCTTCTTGCCCACCACCACGGCGGCGGCAGCGTTGTCCTGCGTGCTGAAGATGTTGCAGCTGACCCAGCGCACGTCGGCACCGAGGTCCACCAGCGTTTCGATGAGGATGGCGGTCTGCACGGTCATGTGGAGGCTACCCATAATGCGGGCGCCAGCGAGCGGTTTCTTGCCTGCATATTCCTTGCGGAGAGCCATCAGGCCCGGCATTTCAGTTTCGGCCAAGTCGAGTTCCTTGCGGCCTTCGATCGCAAGGTTAATGTCCTTAATTTTGTATTCCATGTTATTATATCCTTTGGCACAAATTTTGCGCCCCATGTTTCTTTTATGCATAAATATAGTTATATGCATAAAAGGCGTCAACCCTACCCGGCAATAAAAAATCCCCGACCAGGGGTCGGGGGTAAGTCTTGCGCGCTTGAACGCCTCGAATAAGCTATTCGATAGTCAGGATGTCGCAGAAACCGGTCACTTCGAAAATTTCCTTGATTTCGGAGCTAGCGTTCTTTACGACCATGGTGCCCTGCTTGTTCATGACCTTCTGTGCCATCAGCAGAATGCGCAGGCCTGCAGAAGAGATGTAGTCAAGCTTCTTGAAGTCAAACACCAACGACTTCACGCCATCGAGCTTGCCTTGGATTTCGGCATCGAGCTGCGGGGCGGTCAGAGTATCCAAGCGACCTTCGAGTGCGACGGTCAATTTATCGTTTTCGATTGTCTTGTTAATCTGCATATTTTTCCCTCTTTCTCTTAAATTTATAAAAGTTTACAAGACTTTACAAGGTCTTGGTGATAGCCAGTTCGTTCTTGTCGCCGTTTCTGCGGTAACAAACGCTGTCCATGGTCTTTTTCACAATGAATATTCCAAGACCGCCGACTTCGCGTTCTTCGGCCGGCAACGTAATGTCGGGGTCGGCCTGCTTGATCGGGTCGTAAGGTTTACCATTGTCGATAAAGGTGAGTCTTGCCGAAAGCGTCGCCTTGCGGATTTCTACAATCAATGTCACTTCGGTTGCTCCCGAGAACTTCACGATATTGCTGTAGATTTCGTCGATCGCGATGTTGATTTGCATCTGCGACTTCATGGAACCTTCCATCGGGGCCAAGATACCTTCGACGAATGCCGTCAAGATGTCTTGGTTTTCAGGAATCACGTCCACAATTTTTTCATAACGCTCCCAAGCGTCTTGCATCTGCATCTTCTTTGCTCCATCCATTGGTGTAAGGATGTCTTCGACAAACGACTTGAGTGCGTGGCTCTTGCCGTTATCGGAAACATCGATAGTTTTTTCGTAGCGCTCCCACACCGGTTCGTCGATTCCGTTGAACCTGACGGCAAGCATGGTGATGTCGTCGAATTGCGGAACGTCTTGTACAAAGTTGTCGATTTCTTTCTTGACCAGGTCGCAGGTGTCGGCGGGGCTCAGTTCGCCACCTTTACGAATGACTGCGAGGAGCCTGTCGTCTCCGAACAGTTTGTTCTCGCTGTTGGTTGCTTCGGTGACGCCGTCGGTGTAAAGGAACAGCGTGTCGCCCGGCTTGAGGTCGTAAGTCTGCTGCTTGTAAACCGTATTTTCCATGGCGGCCATGACTACGCTCGACTTGCTCGGAATAAATTCGGTAGAGCCGTCTTTGTGTCGTACCACGGGCGGGTTGTGGCCAGCCGAGGCAAAGTCGATATGGCCCGTGCGCAGGTCGATAATGCCTGCCCACACGGTTACGAACATGTTCAGGCGGTTGCGCTTGGCAAGAGCGTAGTTGGTCTTGCTGAACGCATCGCAGACCGACTTCAGGTTCTTGGTCATGGTGCGCAAGATAATGCGTGCAACCATCATGAACAAGGCGGCGGCAACGCCCTTGCCGGACACGTCGCCGATCACTACACACAAATGATCGTTGTCGATCTTGAAGAAGTCGTAGAAGTCGCCACCCACTTCCTTGGCGGGCAGCAGGAACGGTGCGAGTTCGTGGCGGTCATCGTCAGAATTTTCGTCGCGTTCTTCGCCGGGCAGCATCGAAAGCTGAATGTTTCGGGCAAGGTCGAGTTCGCGCTCGATACGCTTCATGTCCTTCTGCTTTTCGATGTTTTCCTTGATTTCGGTGAGCATGTGCGAGAACGCCCACGCGAATTCGGCCACTTCGTCATGACCCGTGATTTTCGGAATCGCCACGTCGAAGTTTCCGCGCCCGAGCTTGCGGGCCGCAATGGTCAAGTCCTTGAGCGGCTTTGCCACGCGGAACGAAATCAGCAAGATAATTACGAGTATTACGCCGTATCCGCCGAGAGCCATCATCAAGAACAGCCTGCGCATGGCGCTCTGGTCTTCCAGGTATTTCTGGATCGGCCACACGACCATGAACGTCCAGTTGGTCGAATGGATCGTGGTGTAGTAAATGGCAGATTCTTCGCCGCCGGCAACCGTACCGATAAACAGGCCGCTACTGTCACGACCCTTGCGGTCAAAATTGGTTAAGCTGTTGCCTCGTTTTTCTTTGACAATAATGTCGCGGTTTCTTTTTCCTTGGGCAAGTTCCTTGGGGTACGCCACAGCCAAGTTCTTGGCGGTGGTAACCAAGGCGTATCCGGAGTTCGAAACAGGAATCGATCCGATTTCTTCTTTCAGGAATTCGATGGACATGTCAACGGCAAGCACGCCGACTAGCACGTCTTCGCCATTCTTGTCTTTTTTGAAAAGGGGAACGGTATAGACTGCAATCGGTTCCGGGACAAATTCACCGATGAACGGTTCCTGCCAGCGGGCGGTCTTGCCGTCTCTTACGCTGTAGTACCATTCCTTGTCCTGGTAGTTCGCACCAGATACAAGCTTGGTATCAACGTGGTCAAAGCGGGCGAGTCGCATGTATTCGCCTTCTGTGTTTTCGGGGCCCATTCCCGGTTCGTAGGCGACTACCACAGCGACCACTTGGGGCACCAGGTTGCGGGCGTTAAAGAGCGACTGCAGCAAAAAGTCGTCCATGTCGCTTTTGGTCATGGGGTGATCGGTCAGTTTGTGCGACAGGTCGTCGCCAATGACCTTGCCCGCGTTAAAGAGCTTGTCGATGTAGTTCACGTTCGCACGGCTGGTTTCTTCACCATTTTCGACAGTCATCTTGTTTAGCATGTTCTGAGTCTTGTAACTCATGATGCCAAAAATCAGGCCGAACACGACTGTAATAGCCGCGAGAATCATCAAGGACTGCTTAAAAGCGAGCCCGCGGAAATTAAATCCCATATATTCCTCTCTTCTTATTGTTTAAAATATATGTAATTTTCTGTCTTTTTTGCCTTTTTTTCTTGAAATTCCGCCTATTTTCATTTTTCGAAATCCGGAATATGAATACGGACTTATTATATTTATGTTCCCTAGACTTTACGCTGTGGAAATGCGGTACTTTCCGTAAGAGAAGCACGTGGGTTCGGAAGCGTCCATACTTTTGGAATGCTTCTTAGGGACGTCCAACAAGTTTTGCTTACTTTTAGGAGCTTTAATGGCAAATAAGTGCAAGCGCGGAATTTTGATTAGTAAGACCCCTTACGAAAAACGTATCGCCATCATGGAAGACGGCGAACTCGTTGAACTTGTCGTCGAGGGTGTTTCTTCTAACCGAGTTCTGGGCAATATTTATAAGGGCGTGGTCCAGAAGGTGCTTCCGGCACTCAAGGCTGCGTTCATTGATATTGGCCTTGAAAAGGCAGGCTTTTTGCATCAAGAAGACGCCATGGACAGAAACGAACTTCTCCGCCGCGAATATGGCGACGACGATGACGAGGGCGGTTCTTCCAAGGAAGTCTCGATTGATGAAATCCTGCAAGAAGGCCAGGAAATCATGGTTCAGGTGGTCAAGGAACCGATTAGCACCAAGGGTGCTCGTCTGACCACTCACCTGAGCTTTGCAGGTCGTTTCCTCGTGTGCATGCCGGGCACCAACTTCATTGGTGTCTCCAAGCGTGAACGCGACCCGGCCAAGCGCCGCGAATTCAAGAAGGTGGTCCGCCGCCTCAAGGGTCGCGACGTGGGCTATATCGTTCGTACCAACGGTCTGAACGAATCCGAATTCGAAATCAACAAGCAGATGCGCGAACTCGAAAGCAAGTGGGAACAGACGAAGTACAACTTCGAAAACCAGCCTGCCGAAACCTGCATCTACGAAGAATCCGATTCTATTGAACAGACCGTTCGCGAATACTTCAGCGATAACACCGACTATGTGTATATCGACAACCGCGACGAATACTTTGCCCTGCGCGAATACCTCAAGGTGCTCTCGCCGGACAAGCTCGACAAGGTGAAGCTCTGGAGTTCCAACGAAAGCCTGTTTGAATACTTCAAGATCGAAAACGACTACGCACGTTCCCTGCAGCGTCAGGTACCGCTTCCGCGTGGTGGCAACCTCGTGATTGAACAGACCGAAGCTTTGGTGTCTATCGACGTGAACACCGGACCGAAGGTGCACGGCAAGGACCAGGGTAAGATCATTCTCGAAACCAACATCGACGCCTGCTACGAAATTGCAAAGCAACTTCGTCTGCGCGACGTGGGTGGCCTGATCATTATCGACTTTATCGATATGGAATCCGAAGAAGACAACGAAAAGGTCTACCAGGAATTCCGCAAGGCAATCCGCCGCGACAAGGCCCCGATCAGCCCCGCTCCCATCAGCCAGTTTGGCCTTATGGAAGTCACCCGTAAGCGCGTCCGCGTGAACCTGATGACCGAAAAGACCGAACGCTGCCCGGTTTGCGACGGCGATGGTCGCATTGCAACGCTCGAATCCACGCTCGGCATGATCGACCGCTGGATGGCTCGCGCCAAGGCCAAGGGCAAGCTCCGCGAAGTGACCCTCGTGGTAAGCGCCCAGGTGATCGACGTGCTCTGCAAGGACCACAACCGCATGTTCAACTACTTGGAATACAAGCATGGCATGAGCATCAGCCTGGTCGAAGACGAACACGCCCACATCAACCAGTTCTGGTTCTACGACAAGAACAACGAAGATATTACCGACCTCTACAAGTTCGTGTAATTCTGCGTGTCGCGAAATTAAAACAGGGCCGCACCTTCAAGGTGCGACCCTATTTTGTATAAATTAATGAATTTGGACCGGAATTAAGATTACCGTGAGCAAAAAGCGACCCGGTGTTAACGGGTCGCGATTGCGAGAGTGAGGCGATATCACATTCTTGTAAATGCGATAGAGCCGAATGGTCTAATTAGCTTGGACAGCGGTCAAAGCGATCGTGTAAACGATATCTTCCACGAGGGCGCCGCGGCTCAAGTCGTTCACCGGCTTGGCCAAACCCTGAAGCATCGGGCCAATGGCGATGGTGCCGTGGGCACTGCGCTGCACGGCCTTGTAGCCGATGTTACCGGCAGAAAGGCTCGGGAACACGAACACGGTTGCCTTGCCGGCGACGGTGCTGCCTGGGGCCTTGAGGGAACCGACGCTCGGCACGGTCGCGGCGTCGTACTGCAGCGGGCCATCCACGAGCATTTCGGGGCGGGCTTCCTTCACGATCTTGGTCGCTTCGCGAACCAGGTCTGCATCCGGGCCCTTGCCGCTGTTCATGGTGCTGTAGCTGAGGAGGGCGACACGGCTCGGGAGGCCGAAGGCCTTCGCGGTGTCGTCGCACTGCTGAGCGATGCCGGCGAGTTCTTCGGCAGTCGGGTTCAGGTTAATAGCGCAGTCGCCGTAAATGTAAGTCTTGTCCGGCATGCACATGAAGAACACGGAGCTCACGGACTTCACACCCGGAGCGCACTTGATTACCTGCAATGCGGGGCGCAAGGTGTCGGCGGTAGAATGGATGGCGCCAGAAACAAGGCCATCGACTTCGCCCATCTTAAGCATCATGGTACCAAGCATTACGTTGTCGGCGAGTGCTGCGCGGGCCTGGTCTTCGGTCATGCCCTTGGATTTGCGGAGTTCCACGAGTGTCGGCACGTACTTTTCGGCAAGTTCTGCAGATGGTTCAATAATTTCGATATCAGCCGGGAGCGCGACACCCTGTTCCTTGGCGACGGCAAGGATCTCGTCCTTCTTGCCGATGAGCACGGGTACTGCGATGCCGCGGTCAATCACGAGCTTCGCGGCCTGCACGGTACGCGGTTCAGAACCTTCAGGGAGCACGATGCGCTTCTTGGCCTTGGATGCCTTCAGGAGGAGGCCTGCGCGGAACATGGCCTGGCTGGTCTTGCGTTCGGCCGGTTCGGCGGCAAGGTCTGCAGCGAGGCACTTGCAGCAGGCGAGCAGGCGCTTGGGGCAGAACAGGTCGGCGTCTTCGTTGTCGGAATAAATCTTTGCATCGAGGGCGGTAGCCAGAGAGTCGTTGTACTTCTGGGCCATCACGTCGCTCATACCCTGGGCACCTTCGACCACTACGGCATCCACGGAATCAAAGTCCTGCGAAAGAAAATCGGCTGCGATCTTTTCCATAAGCACGGCGGAATTGTGGGCCTTCAGTTCCTTGGCGGCTTCGGCACCGTTCACGCAGGGCTTGTAGGTGGCACCGATCAGGCCGGCACCTGCAACTGCATCCATGACTTCTTTGACCTTGGCTTCCATATTGGCGGAGGCAACCAGATACACTCGATTCATAAAAAACTCCTGTTGATTTGTAAATTCCTCCTAAAAATTAGGATTTTGATACCCCGCAGGCCTCCCATTTTGTATTTATTTAGGGGTTTTTATTGGAATTCTCTCCATAACTCTCCTTTTTGCTATAAAAGCCCTACATAGTAAAGTATTGTTTGCTTTAATATAGCGCAAAATAAACTATTATTTACTCCGG
This sequence comes from Fibrobacter sp. UWB5, assembly GCF_002210295.1. Lineage (NCBI taxonomy): Bacteria > Pseudomonadati > Fibrobacterota > Fibrobacteria > Fibrobacterales > Fibrobacteraceae > Fibrobacter > Fibrobacter sp. UWB5. The sequence goes on from NZ_MWQH01000014.1 coordinate 17,321, forward strand.
TTGTCTCTTGTGTGTGGGACATTTATGGAGAGAACGGATGAAGTGCAAAAACTTTTTCCGGGGTTTAGCATTGTGCTTGACCCTTTTAGTTGTTAACACATTTGCGCAGGACTGTGTAGCCATAGCCCATGTTATATACGATGGCAATAACCTTTTCTACGCTGATAACGAAGCCAATTTCAAGTATAAACAACTGAGCAAAGAAGACGACGGTACGTTTAAAGTCTGCTTCACTCAGGAGCGTCTTGAAGGTTCCGACCGACAGGGTAGAGAAGACGTGCGCCAGTTGCGCTTCGGCTCTTTCTGCGCCGAAGGCAAGGACTCCTGTGCCTCGTACCTGAACGAAGGCAATGAACCCTTCCTCGCCGAACTGTTCCCCGAGTACAAGAACGGCGTCGACAGCCAACAGGTTTTCCAGGTCTGGCTCCAGATTAACCCCGACGGTACGTTGACCAAGACAACAACCAAGCCGGTCATTGTGGAACCGGCCAAGAAGACGATCCGTTTCCTCGCCCCGTGGAGCAATACGGGTGTGGTCATTATGCTGAACGGCAAGGCCGACTATACCACTCCGGTGGGTAGCCCCTACTGCGGTTGGTTCGAATATCGCGCCGTACTGACCCCCAAAGACGCCTACGTGTCATTCAAGCAAACCATCGGTGACTTGCATATCGGTGCCGAAGGCGCCTCCAAGGAAGAAATTCCCGTGGAACAGGAAATCAAGCTGGATTCCCTGCTGCAAATTTCCGACACCGTCTGGATTGTGGGTTCCAAGTACAGCGAACCGGAACTCTATACGGAATTCCCTGGCGAACTCGGCGACTGCCCCATCAAGAAGCTTCCGGTCATGATGTTCGACTGGCTGCACGGTCCAGGCTCCGACGAAGAAAACACCAAGGCCCAGGCCGGCACCACGAGTCAGGACTTCGGTACGGGTGGCTGTAAGAACGATAACGGCCACCAGGTCATGAGGAACATGGTCGAACGAGAACTGGGCCCCAACGGCGTTCCTGTTCCTGCTTCGAATTTCCCGAGCAACTGTAAGACGACCGAACACCTCGGCAACTGGTTCTTGCCCGAAGTCGTAGCAACCGACGCCGCCGGCAATAGCTACACTAACGCCACCTGCCGCGACCTCGAACTCTCGCTCACTGACGACGGTTTCTGGTTTGGCCAGAAGAACAAGGAAAGCCCCGAAAAGGGTCTGTTCTTCCTGGATGACTTCCAGTTCCTCGACGAAGCTGGCACTGTCCCGAACCCCATGTACGACAGCATCCTGGGCGATTCGACTATCGGTCGCCACAACTACGGCTTTACCATGAAGATCCAGGCCACCTTCGAATACGTGCCTGGCCAGTACTTTGAATTCCTGGGTGACGACGACGTGTGGGTGTTCATCAACAACAAGCTGGTGGTGGACATCGGCGGTCAGCACACGCAGATCGAAGGCAAGGTCAAGCTCGATACCATCGGCAAGAACAATCCTGCAGACAAGTTAATTCCGGGCGAAACGTATTCCTTCCACATCTTCTACGCCGAACGTCACCGCAACGAATCGAATTTCAAGATGCGCACTTCCATGGACTTGAAGGCCGAAGCCAGCATGTTCCTCACCGACCTTTCGGACGACCCGAAGTTGATTATCAAGGAAGTGTGGCAGATCGTGCGCGAAACGGTTCTCGCTTGCGACTTCTCCACGAGCCCCGAAAAGCAGCACACCGAACGCGGTCCGTCTAACTTTACCCTTTACGGCAAGAGCCTCGACAAGAACGGTATCGCCCTCAAGACGCTTGATTCCGCCTACTACAGCGGCATCACGGTGAGCGATGACTTTACCAAGATTACCATCGATACCAAGGCTATCACCAAGGCCCAGGCCCTGCCGCCGGGAAACTATTACGTCCGCGTGCGCCTCAAGAGCAACCCGGATGACTACAAGGATATTCCGTTTACCATCGAACCTTACGAACTGCCGAACCTCGCGTTTGCAAGCGTCAAGGATTCCACCTACTTTATCGTAGACTTCGATACGCAAGATACGATTAATTTCACGGAATACTGGAGCGCCTTCGGTAACGAAGTCAGCCGCGACGTGTCGAGCGATTCCCTGCCCATCAACTTGGACAAGACCGAAAAGATGTGGGCTGGCCGCTCTTACCCCGTGCACATCATGTATGCCGAAGAATGGGCCTCCATCTATAGCGGCATCGCGGTGCAAGTCAAGGCCTCGACTCCGAACCTGACCATTTGCGATTCGACGGGCAAGCCCATTACCGAAATCGTGTTGATGGAAGGCCGCGCAAGCTTCTACGTGAAGGCCACCGACGAAGTGGTCGACGGCGTGCTTACCTTGACTACGGCCGGCGCCAAGAACAAGGAAATTCACTGGACCAAGATCAATATTGCAGTACCGCCGGTACCGCAGATCGAAGCCGCCTACATTTACGACCGCACCGGTGACGGACGCGCCGACAGCATTTGGATCAAGCTGAACAAGGCGATTGACAACCGCACGGTCATCGACTCGGTCAAGTATATCTTCCAGGAAGAAAACGAAGACTACAAGAAGACCAAGGTTGCCTACAAGATCAGCAATTACAAGGTCGGCGATATTTCCATTTCGCTTTCCGCTGAAGGCTCTAGCTTCGAACCGTCTATCTTTACTGGCCGCAGGACGAACAATAGCGACTTGTTCAGCCTGGTCAACATCTGGTACACCTATACCGGCGACGACGGCAAGCCCGCCATATTCCCGGTAGACGGCTCGCTCACCGACAAGGTTGGCCCTGTCATTGTCGCTGCCGAAGTCAAGTACCTGAAGGACGGCAACACCCAGCTTGCTCTTGAATTCAGCGAAGGCATTAACGGCACCGACGCGAACACCGAATTCTTCCGCTTCCACTGCTGGAAAAACAACGTGCAAGACAGCGCCGTCAAGAGCGCAAGCGATATCTTGACCACTCCCGAAAACGAATGGAAGCTGATTTTCCCGAAGGGCCTCGATACCGACGTGGTGCCTGCCGTGGGCGACTCCGTGCGCTTTATGCCGCCGTCCCAGCTCGGTATGGCGCTTGACCTCGTAGACGTTGGCCCGCATGAACTGAACCCCTGGATTCGCATTACCGGCGAACAGAAGGTGACCGTGACCAGCCCGAAGGTGGTAAGCCTCTCGACGGAATCCGAAACCTTCGACAGCGCCCGCGCCATTATCCGGAGCGAAGAAGCGACCGTGCCCAAGCTGGTGGGTGGCGAAACTGTGCTGACCGCCGAACAGGTGGCCGCCGAATACGGCACGCAGGGCCATTACCTGGGGGACCTCGACATGGCTGAACTCGTGGAAAACGAAATCGCCGAAATCGTGAAGGCCGTCCAGAATCCGGACAACGGCAAGCTCGTCAACAAGGACGAAGCCAAGGCCGCCGAAAAGGAAGGTGTCATCCCGCGCACCTACACCATCGAAGAAGTCATTGCCAAGGTGGAATCCGGCGAAATGTCGATCAAGGATGCCCAGAAGAAGTTCGACCTGAACCCGGTCATCGTAGATGCTTACGAAAACGGCCTGTTGAACAAGGAAAACTTGAAGAACTACCAGAGCGGCACTCCGGCCGATGTCCAGAAGATCGTAAGCTCTGTTGCCGACAAGACCGAACTGCGCTACGAATCGATCTACTATTCGAGCCTGGGTCACTACGTGAACAGCCATTCGGGCACCATTACCTGCAACGACGACATCTTCAAGGCCAACGGTTCCAAGAACTGCCTCGAAAACAACGGCAGACTCTTCTTGGCCTGGAATATGCGTTCGGATAGCGGTCGCCTGGCGGCAACGGGTGTCTACATCGCCCGCCTCAAGTTCCGTATCAAGGTGAACACCAAGGTCATTACCGACCGCACCCAGGACTTCCTGTGGGGTGTGCGCCGCGGCCAGGTGAACGCCATCGACCTCGGAATTTAGGCTAAAATCGCAAATTTTTTGGAAAACGCCCGAAAGGGCGTTTTTTTGTTCTCAAAAAAAATCGCCGTCTTTTTCGGGAATTTTACCCCCAAAATATGCCGTTTACACGATTGTTAATCAGAATTAACCCTTTTCTGTTCTCGTCCAGTTGATTTTTTTGAAAAAAAAATTTATTTCTACAATACAATATTGTAAAAAGTACGTACAGTTAGGCCTATGGCCCTAGGAGATGTGGATGAGGTGTAATATGTTCAAGAGAGCAACTCAGTTGCTCGCTTTGCTTGTCCCCGCGACTTTCGCGGCGACGTATACGCTTACAACTACTTTTGAAGGCGACCTTTACTACGCTATTTACGACAATTCCGATGGTACGTGGGCTAAAGAATGTGCTAGGCTCTCTAGAGACCTGAGATTCAACATTAATAGCCGCAGGGATTTGCCGAACTACGAACTCAACGTCTATACCGACGAAGCCTGCCAGACCCACCTGATTCAAGACGGCGTGTCGTTTAGCGACTTGTTTCCGACTTCCCAGCAGGCAAGAATCACCGTTTCGAACGATGGGACTTGGTCGTTCACCAGTGGCCGTACTCCCACTGGCCCCGGCGTTAATCCGGGCGTTCCGGGCGGCGATAATCCGGGCAACCCGGGAGAAGACAATCCGGGTGGCAATCCCGGTGGCGATGTCACCGTTGGCGAAGGCATGAAGGTTATCGCCTTCTTTACGCCTTGGACCAACACCAACGCGCAGGTGTATGTAGACGGCGCCCCCACGGCCATGATTCCGCTGGACAACTATTGCGGATGGTTCATTGCGGCTGTCAAGGTCCCCGCCGAAAACTTTGGAGTTTACTTTAAGCAGACCATCGGCGGCAACTTTGTCGGTGCGAATGGTCTTACGGCTACTGAACCCACCATTGCAACCGAAATCAAGCTCGACTCCGTGGCCGCCCTCAGCGATACCGTTTGGGTCAAGGGCAACCAGGAAGGCGAACCCGGTGTTTACGCAGAACACCCCGCCGGCATTTTGGGCGACTGCCCGGTCAAGAAACTCCCGGTCATGATGTTCGACTGGCTGCACGGCAGCAAGGGCGATACCGACAGGGAAGGACGTAACGGAGACCCTGCTAACGGAATCAGTGCGGACTTCGGTTCTGGCGGATGTAGCGCTAGCCCCATGCGTGGCATGGTGGACACCCAGCTCGGTGCAAACGGCGTCCCGGTTCCGGCAACTCCGTTCCCCGAAAACTGCAAGATTACCGATCATTTGGCCTACTGGTTTGTGCCGGAATCCTTGGCAGTCGATGCCCAGGGCAACAAGCTCACCAACATGACTTGCCGCGACCTCTACATCTCTATGGATAAAGAGGGCTTCTGGCTGGCCGAAATTTCGAAGGATGCAATTTCCAAGGGTAACGAAGCCAACAGGGGCGGCATGTTCCTGCTCGACGATTTCCAGTACCTCGACGAAGCCGGTACCATTCCGAACCCCTATTTCGACCAGTTGACTGGCGGTAGCGACAACAAGCGTCACAACTTCGGCTTTACCATGAAGGTACACGCCACGTTCGAATACATTCCGGGCCAGTACTTCGACTTCCTGGGCGATGATGACGTGTGGGTGTTCATTAACAACAAGCTGGTGGTGGACATTGGCGGTCAGCACGCTCAGGTGGCAGGCGCCGTAGATTTGGATACTCTCGGCCTTACTCCGGGTGAAACCTATCCCTTCCATATTTTCTACGCTGAACGCCATACCAGTTCTTCGAACTTCCGTATGCACACTTCGATCGACCTCAAGACCGAAGCTAGCATCATGCTCAAGAACCCGACCAACGACCCGTCCGTGATCGACAGGGAAGTCTGGCAGAAGATCCGCAAGAACAAGCTCGCCTGCGACTTTACCGAAGGCGAAAAGGAACTCACGCTGGAACGCGGTTCCTCCATCTTTACGCTGTTCGGCGGCAACCTGCCCTCTAACGGTGTAGAACTCGATACGGCCGGCATGTGGTTCGGCGGTATTACCGTGAACAAGGAATTCGATACCTTTAGAATCGACAAGGAATCTATCAAGGATAACCGCGGACTTGCTCCGGGCACGTACTACCTGCGCGTAACGCTCCGCTCCGACAACACCCAGTACAAGGACGTGTACTTTGTGGTGGGCGCCTACGCATTGCCGAACATCGTGTACACCGACTCCACTGGCAAGGTCCTCGGTTCTACCGTTCGTAGCGATTCCCTGCCGCTCAACATGAACAAGAATGTTGTGATGTGGGTGGGCCAGTCTTACAAGGTCTACGTGCAGTACGCCGAAGACTGGGCCAACGACGATGTCGTTTATCCGACCACCAACGATGCCGCCTTGATTCCTTGCGACTCGCTGGGTAACCCGATTACCGAAGTCAAGCTCGTAAACGGCAAGGGTTCGTTCTACGTGAAGGCCGTGGGTGAACTTTGGGGCGGCGCCCTGTATGTGAAGGGCCAGGCTTCGGGTAACACCGCAATCTGGAACAGCATCAACTTCCAGTTGCCGCCGGTACCGCAGATCGAGCTTGCGCAAATCTTTGACCGCGACGGCGATGGCCGCGGCGACAGTATCTGGATGAAGTTTGATGGCACGCTCGGTGGCAAGAATGCGCTGGACTCCGTCAAGTTCATCTTCAACTCCGCCAAGAACGCAAGATTCAGCAACGCCTACAAGGCTAATTACAGGGACGGTTCCACCGAAGCTTCTATCGTTGCCAATGGCACCGGCTTCAACAGCGCCATCTTTACGGGTGACTCCACCGGTAAGGTGTACACCGGCCTTGTGAAGGTCTGGTACACCTATACCGATAACGGCAAGCGCTCCGTGTTCCCGGCAGATGGCGCACTGCAAGACCAGATCGGACCTATCGTCACCAAGGCTGAAGTTTCTTACATGAAGGATGGTAACACGCAGCTTGAACTCAGCTTCAGCGAAGCCATTCAGAATAAGGAAAAGACTTCTGACATCTTTAATTTCCACGTATGGAATAACGGAATCATGAGCACTGCCGTCAAGTCTGCAAGTGATATCTCTGCGACTGCTCCGAACCAGTGGACGCTCATCTTCCCGAAGGGGAACGATAACGACTTTATTCCGGCCGTGGGCGACTCCGTGCGTTTCGCTCCGACAATGAGCGCCGCTTTCGCTCTGGACATGGTGAATGTAGGTCCGCACGCAAACAACCCGTGGGTACGCATTACCGGCGAACAGAAGGTGAATGTGACCAGCCCGGGTGTCGTGAAGGTTGACCCTGGTTCAGCCTCTTACGACAGTGCAAAGACGATTATCACGAGCGAATCTGCAACCGTGCCGAAGGTGATTCAGGATCCCTCGATTCTCAACGCAGAACAGGCCGCAGCCGCTTACGGCACGCAGGGTCACTTCTTGGGTGACTTGAACATGGCCGAACTGGTTGAAAACGAAATCGAAGGCATCAAGAACGCCGTCCAGAATTTCGAAGACAAGGTGATTGTCGTTGACCAGGCAACCGGCGCTACGCAGTCTTACTCGATCGAACAGATTATTGCCGCCGTCGATGCAGGCCAGATGTCGATTGACGACGCCAAGAAGAAATTCGACCTTGACCCGGTCATTGTTGACGCCTACAAGAATCACATGATCGATTCCAAGAATGTCAGCAAGTACAACAGCGGAAGCGAAAGGGACATTCAGGAAATCGTGGAAGCGGTCGCCCAGAGTACGGAACTTCGCTACGAAGCTACCTACTACTCTAGCCTCGGCGAATTCGTGAACAGCTACTCTAACGTGATTACTTGCAACGACGACGTGTTCAAGGACCACGGCCAGGGAACCTGCCTCGAAAACAACGGCAAGCTGTTCCTCGCTTGGAACATGCGCGCCAAGAACGGCAGACTGGTTTCGACCGGCGTGTACATTGCAAGACTTGCATACCGCATCAAGGTCGGCAGCAAGACCGTGGTAGACCGCACGCAGGACTTCCTGTGGGGTGTGCGCCGCGGCAAGGCAAACGCACTTGACCTCGGGTTCTAAACCCGGTCTAGGGAACTCTCTCGGCAAAAAAAGAAGACCGCGCCTTTGGGGGTGCGGCCTTCTTGTTTAATGGCGTTTTTTTTGATTATTTCTTGTCGAGCTTGGCGTTGATTTGTTTCTGGAGCTCTTTCAAGTGCCAGCGGCCGCGCTTGTCTTCAAGGAAGAAATTGGTGCGCACGCCGCGGGAAAGGCCGCGGTCAATGATGTTCAACGCATCGGCATAGCGCTTCTGGTCAAAGCGCAGTTCTGCCAAAAAGTAATAGTTGTAAAGGTCGCGCGGGTTCTTTTCGAGCGCAAGGCTCAAGTACTTGTCGGCAAGCTTCTTGTCGGGCCACGAAAGTACCAGCGGAACGTAGGGCAGCACAAAGTGGGCGCGTCCCAGCACCTGGTAGTCTTCGGCCATAATGGCGACGTCGCGCACGGTGGTGGCCACGCCTTCTTTAACCGAGGTGAGGGCGCCGCGCTCGTTGCCCCACATCGAAAGGGCGCTCGCGTACACGTGGGCGATTTCCCTGTTTTTGGGGAACTTCTGGTAGGCAGATTCGCTGACGGTCTTCAGGCTGTCGAGCTTTGCCTTGCGCTGGTGCTTTTCGAAGTGTACAAAGCGGAACGCGAAAAACAAGCTCTTCACGTAGCCTTCGGTGGCCTTTTCCTCGACAGACGCATCGTTCATGGCTTTGCGGTAGCTGTCGATCATGAGTCTTGCATTCTTGGGGTTCGCCTTGTCGCCAATGGCTTTTTCGGCTCTGGCGGCGTAGCAAGAATCGGCAATGCGCAGGTCTTCGTTTGCAAAGCATACAACGCTTGCAGCAGACATCAGCAATGTGACCAGGATTTTTTTCATTTTCCCCTTAACAGAAACTACACTCGCCAATTTTGCAGTACTTTATTCAATTGGGCAATGCGCGACTTTTCGTCGTCGGTGCCGTGGTAAGTCTTGAATAAAAGATAGCGATATTCCATGAGTGCAGTGCGAATGAGCACCTTGTCTTCTTGCTTTAGCATTGCTTTTTGTTTCCTCTTTTTTTATTTAGGATTACTTCCCCTTCCCCTTACCGGAGAAGTAGTCCTGCTGGCGCGTGATGCCGAGAACGGCGTGCCACAGCGCACCATTCGGGTTGATCTTCTTGCGTTCGCTGACAGCGTATTCGATAGGAACGTGCGAGAATGCATTGTTCATGCTGCCGACGACCATGTCGGTCTTGCCGGCCATGCCGGCGTGTACGGCAGCTTCGGCGAGCTGGAAGCAGAAAATGGCGTCGGTACCTTGGGCCGGAATGCTACGGACCATGTAGCTCGGGTCAAAGTACTTGATATTCACTTCCTTGCCGACCTTGTCGAAATGTTCCTTGATCTTTCTTGTCAGGAATTCACCAATATCGTTTTTCAAGATGTTTCCGCTGGCGTCCTTGCGTTCGGGCTGGTCCTTGAAGAGTTCCTGGCCAGCGCCTTCAGCGACAACGATCACGGCATGCGTCTTGCCGCTGCTGTAGCGGCTTTCGAGAGCCTTGAAGAGTCCGTCGAGCGTAAAGGGTACCTCGGGTACCAAGCAAATGTTCACGACCGTCGTAGCGAGCGCTGCGTAAGCGGCAATAAAACCGGAGTCGCGGCCCATGAGCTTCACGAGTCCAAGGCCGTTAAAGGCACCGTTGGCTTCGTTGTGGGCGCTGGTAATCACGTCGGTAGCGCTGAGCACTGCGGTTTCGAAACCGAAGGTGCGGTCGATCAAATTCAAGTCGTTGTCGATAGTCTTCGGAATGCCGATCACCGAAATGGGCTGGTGGCGCTTCTTGACTTCTTCGGCAATGTCGTGGGCGCCGCGGAGCGTACCGTCACCGCCAATGCAGAACAGCACGTTAATGTTCAGGCGCATCAGGGTATCGACCATCACCTTGGCGTCCTGGTTTCCGCGGGAGCTTCCGAGAATGGTGCCGCCGTCTTCCTGGATGGCGTCCACCACGTCGGGATTCAGGATCATCGGGGAATAACCGTAGGCCGGGTTCAAACCGCGGTAGCCGTACGGAATACCGAAAATGTTGCGCACGCCGTAGTCGAACCACAGCACCTGAACAAGACCCTTGATCACGTTGTTAAGACCGGGGCAGAGTCCGCCACAGGTCACGATGCCTGCGCGTGTCCAGGCGGGGTCGTGGAAAATCGTTTCGCGAGGGCCGGCCGCTTCGAGCGACGGAATCGCCTTTCCGCTTTCGCAGAATTTCTGGATTCGGCCAATGTCAGCCGTAAGGCTTACTCGGTCAGATTCCGAAACAAACGGAACACCCTTCATGGGCGATTTCAAAGTCCCCTTGCCAACGGTTTCGATGGAAAGGTCGTACTTTTCCGGATTGTTTAGAATGTCTTCTTGAGTCATGACATGCTCCTCGGTTTGCCATAAGAATGTATTTTGGCGTCCTAAAAAATACTAAAAAATGCATCACCGCGATGAAATATTTTCTTTAGATATTTGTTACTTAAAACGCCCCGGACTTAAATCCGGGGCGAATTTTCAAATTCCGTAATGATTAAATGTCGAGCGGCGGGAAGTGAATCTTGGTTCTGAGACCAGGACCCGCATTTTCGATTTCGATCTTCATGTTGGTGAGCGTACAAAGTTTCTTCACCATCGAAAGACCGATACCCGTTCCGCTTGTAGAACGCGTCATTTCGTTTTCCACGCGGTAGAATTCCTGGAACACCTTCTTCATTTCAGAAGCCGGAATGCCCGGGCCGTAGTCGCGTACGGCAAGGTACATGTCGCCGTTGTTCACGCGCAGCTCGATGCTGATCATCTTGTAGCTTGCGTTCTTCGAGAACTTCAGCGAGTTGTCCACCAGGTTCATCAGAATCTGCATCACGGCGTCGCGGTCAATCAGGAGTGCCACGTTGTCGGCATCCGTATCGGTCGAAACCGTAAGCTCGAACCCTTGCTTTTCGATGTTCTTGCTGTAGGTCGCCACAAAGTCGTCAAGCACGGCCTTCGGGCGTTCCTTGCGCAGTTGCACGTTCCAGCGGTTGCCATCGAGTTTAGACAAATTAAGCACATTCTGAATCAGGCGCGAAAGTCTGTCGGCTTCGCTTGCGATCTGGCCGTAATAGCGTTGCTTCTTTTCTTCGCTTGCTACCCAGGAATTCTGCAACAGTTCGGCATACATCTTGATAGCGGTCAGCGGAGTCTTGAGTTCGTGCGTAATGGCCGACACAAAGTCCTGACGCTTGGCGGCAAGCGCCACCTTGCTTTGCGTAAAGCGGTAAATGGTAATCAGGCACACCGCAATCACGATCAAAAGAATCAGTCCGCTAAACAGAATGGTCAAGTCTGCAGATCCGCTGATTTCGCTGGAGTACATCTTGAACAGAATCTTGTCGTAGGGCGGCGGCAGCGGGCGCTTGGTCCTCAGTTCGTATTCGGCGTTCTTCTTGCCGATGGTCAAGAGCACGTTGTCTTCGTAAACAAGCTCGATGGCGTAAGGCAACTTGGCATACGCAATCTGTTCTTCCTGAGTCATGTAGTTCAGGTAGATGTTCTTGTCGACGACAAAGCCCTGCACAATCGGGAGCATGCCGATGTAAATCGTACGGAAGAACACGATGTAGTCCGACGTCATGCGGATCTTCAAGTCGCTAATGTTGACGTTCGTGTTGCTACCGGTAAATACGGGAATGTCCGGCGTGAGGGTCGTATCGTTCTTGGCGGTTTCGGCCATGTAAGTCAGGGCTTCTTCTTCGGAGGTGAGTTCCACGCGGGTGGGAATCTGCAAGTCCGGAATCTCGTCGTAAAGTTGGTCGATGGCTTCGGTGGAGTCAACCGTCTGCACGGTGCGCTTCGGGAGCCCGTTTCGAATGTCGAGCTTTATGAGCAAGTACTGGATCAGGTCGCGCGTCTTCTTACGTTGTTCCTGGTCGTCGAAGGAGAAGTTGTCCCACATGGACTTGCCGATACCGGTGCTGGTGTCGGGGTAGAAGGGCGTCAGGAGTTCACCGCTATGCGAAATCTGGAAATGCCCGAGCAAACCCTTGCGGCACTGGCGGTACAGGGAGTCGAAGTCGCAGTACGGGCCACTGGAATCCGGGAACGAGAAGAATTCCGAGAAGAGTCGGCTGTTGCCGCCAATCACGGTAATCGAGTTCAGGATGCCGTAGTCCTTGTAGGAACGGCTGTTTTCCAGGTTGAAGTCCGAGGACAGTCTGAGTCTAAGGCTCTCGTAGGCAGAGTCAATGCGTTCCTCGACTTTCTTTTCTTCGAGCGCCGTGGACTGCTCGTAAGTCTTGACGAACAAGATGGTCAGAGGAATTGCGATGACCAAGAAAATGGAAATAAACACCAGGCGTTCCATGATGATTGCCTGGTGTTTCTTGAGATACGTTAGAGCCGCAGCTACTTTAGCTTTTACTTGTCGCATTCAGGTGCAGAACGCATCTGGTAGCCTTCTCCACGGAAGGTGACCAAGAGTTTCGGATGCGAAGGATCGTCTTCGATTTTCTTGCGGAGCTTGGTAATGTGGATATCCACGGTGCGGGTGTCCACAGAATCAGCGTTTTCGTAACCCCAGACCTTGCGGAGCAGTTCGGAACGCGGAACGGCGTGGTCACGGTTGCGCCACAGGTATTCGAGGATTTCGATTTCCTTACGGGTGAAGGCGAGTTCTTCGGTACCGCGGGTGCCGGTGTATTCGCGGAAGTTCACGCGCAGGCTGCCGGCGACGAGCTTGCCTTCGTTTTCCATGGTCTGACGGCTGCGACGGAGCACGGCGTCAATACGGGCCAAAAGCATCGGAACGGAGAACGGCTTCGGAATGTAGTCGTCTGCACCGTACTTGAGGCCGTTGATGATATCGTCATCGGCATTCTTTGCAGAAAGGATGATAATCGGGAGGCTCTTGTCCTGTTCGCGGATTTTGTCACAGACGGTAAAGCCGTCCATGCCAGGGAGCATCAAGTCCAGGAGAACCAGGTTGTACTGCTTGGTGAGGGCTTCGGCAAGGCCGCTTTCGCCGTCGGCGCAATGCTTAACGTTGTAGCCATTCAGCTTGCAAAGGTCGATCAGGCCTTCGGCAATGGCGATTTCGTCTTCGATGATAAGAATCTTGGTCGTGCTTGTGTTTTCAGTCGTCATTTATTTTACCTGGGATTATGATTAAATTGCGAGTCCGACACCCAATTCAACGGTCATGTTACCGGGATCCACTTCACTCGGATAGTCACCGCCGATGTAGTACTTGAAGTTGCCGTAAGCGGCAATCGGGATAATCGGGAGCTTGGCACGGAGGCCCACCAAGATGTGGCCACCGATGCTGGTGTTCAGGCCTTCGTCAAGAGCCTTGTCCTGGATTTGGGCTTTCATTTCCTGACCCTTGGCCTGGAGAGCCTGGGACTTGGCGTCGTTGTCCATAGTCTGGTCAAGCACAATTGCTGCGACTTCGTCGAAGGTGCTCGGCTGAATAAAGCTAGAAGCGAACTTCTGGTTCAAGACAAAGCTGTTCAGGTGGTAAGAAAGACCGCCACCGATGTAGGGGCGAATGATAGGCAAAGTCGTAATGGGGTAGGTGATGGAGAGGTCACCGGTCATGGCGACAAACTTCGGGTTTGCCTTGCCGAACGGGGTGCCGCCCAGTTCAATTTCGAGAGGGATTTCGTTGACGGTTCCGTCTGCCGGATTATCGACCCAAAGAGATGCGTCGTAGGAGCCGAACTGGATATTCAAGGTAGCTTCGATGTCGATCACCGGGAGGAGGTCAATCCATGCCTTGAAGCCGAAGCCCTGCATCATGCCGTCGAAGCCGTCGTGGCTCAGATTAATGTTGTTGGCAATGGGAGCCGGTTCAGCGGCTTTCATCTTGGTGCCAAAACCCGGGGCGTAGTGGAAGCCGACGCCCACAATGGCGAAGGACTGGGTGGCGAGCAAAGCGCCAGCAGCGACTAAAGCTTTTAAGTTCATATTTGCTCCTTAAACTTTGCCTTTGAAACTACATTATTATTTCAAAAAGCGGATGTTATTTTTTCATAAAATACTAAAATCAGTCAATCGAGGGAACGACGACAATTTTTTTCTGCCCTTTACCGACCTTAATTTTGCCCAACTTGTAGTCCCCGATGACTCTTCCCTGACCGTCCAGAGCAGAAATGGTCACGTCGTGGTCCCCGGCATCGACCGGAATGCGGGTCACGTTGATGGTGTTGGGCATGAATAGACCGATACGTAGGTCTGCCTGTTCCAACTGGCTCTGGCCCACGTCTACGGCGATGTTTTTCACGAGGTCGAAGATCCCGTTGCCCGTGTTGGTCGCCTTCTTGGCCTTTTGGGCGGCGATTGTGCGGAGCACTACGCGGGTAATGGTACGGACCGCGGTGGTCGCGTTCTCGTCTTTCATGTTCTGCTCGAGTTCGGAATCAATATTGGCCACTTTTTCGGGCGAGACGCGCATGGTTCCGTCCAGATTTACGCTGAACATGCTTGTGCGCTGGGGCAATTCCTTCTTTTCGGGAAGGGCGAACCCGACATGGAATGTATTGCTGCCGGCACCTGCAACAGGGGGTGCGAAAACGGTAAACGTATTGATTTTTCCGGTCTTGCCGTCTTTGTAGGTGAGGTTCATGGCGGTGCCGCTCACGTAGGTGCCTGACAGGTACATTTCGCCAAGGATTGGGCTGTGGCCAGCGTAACCCACCACGATGATTTCTTGGCCCTTGGTGCGGGCGGCCGTTGCCTTGGGCGTGCTCGTGAGTGCTTCGGTCTTGAGACTCTTCAGGTCGTCTGCGCGGTCCATCTTGGTGAGGCTTTCGTTGATGTATTCCCAGACTTCCTTGGGCATCTTCACGTTGCCCTCTTCGAACGCCTTGGCTGCCTTCAGGTAGGCGATGGCGGCATCGTCTTCTTCGCCGGCCATATCGTAAACGATGGCGCTCAGGTAACGTAGCCAGCCGTTGTCGTTCACCTTTTCCTTGTCTTTCTGGTAAAGGGCTTCGGAGGCGATTTGCGCCCTGCGGACTTCGACTAAGGCTCCGTCTAAATCACCGATGGCGAGGTAGTTCAAAATCTGGTACTGGTACATCATCAGTACTTCGAAGGGGCGGGCCCTGTAGGGGCGAATATTGTCGTTGGTCACGAGGGCTGCGGCTTCGTTAGTAACCGACTTGGTGTACAGGTCTTCGTAAATCTGTTCGGCCTGTGCAAAGTGCTTGATGCTTTCCTGGTTCTTGCCGGCGTAATGGTAAAGCATGCCTTCGTCGAAGTGGTAAAGGAAGGCGCTCTTTTCGCCGTAAAGGTCGTCTTTCTTCTTTTCGATTTTTTCGATAGTGCCCTCGAAACCTTCCTTCTTGAGTACGGGGGCCAGCGTTTCATAACGAGTCATGGACTTGTTTGCGCAAGAACACAGAAGCAGTGCAGATACTGCGAGCAATAAAAGGCGTTTCATGAAAACTCCGGTAATGAATCTGCAATTAAATATAAATAAAATAGCCTCCGACTTCGAGTCGGAGGCTTGATGGCATAAACCACTGAGAGAGAAATTACTTCTTCTTCTTGCCGGAAGCGTCAAGGGTCACTTCGACAGTTTCTTCACCCTTCACGGTCACGAGAGCTTCGGCAGACTTGCGGTTGGAGCATTCGGCGCGAATCACGTGGTCACCGGCATCGAGGTTGTTGATGGTGAGTGCGGCACCGTCGGTCTTGTCGGCATTGTCGCCGTCGATGTAGATGAGGCACTTGCCCGGAATGGTGGTCACCTTGATAGCACCCTTAGGAATCTTGGTGCCGAAGTCGAACACGTTACGCTTGTCGTTACCCGGCCAAATGTTCACGCGCTGGTTCACCAGTTCGTAACCCTGGTCGATCACCACGAGGGTCTGGCGGCCAGACTTGACGCTGGCGTTTTCGATCGGGCTCTTGCCGAGAGGTTCGCCACCGAGGAACACGTCGCTGTTAGGCGGGTTGGTGATGATGGTGATGGTAGCGGCCTTACCGCGCGGAGGTGGATCGTCGTCAGCGACGGCGGCGGTAAAGAGGAATGCGACCAAAAGCGCAAAAATGTAAAGCTTTTTCATGGATTTCTCCTGTTTGTTTGTTCTAAAAATATAAAGTTTTTAGGGAATTTAATTTTTTTTTGTGCAAAAGTTTAGAAACGCGTGCTAAAAAAGCGCCCCTAAAAAACTACTTTTCACTACATGAAAGCCCTTTACCAGAAAATTCGCACTTTAAATGGCAAAAATTACGGTCTCTACAAGTCCTTGGCAGACAAACCATGGGATTTTGGCGACTTCGCGCTGGAATTCCTGCATGTGCAGG
Organism: Fibrobacter sp. UWB5; assembly: GCF_002210295.1. Taxonomy (NCBI): domain Bacteria; kingdom Pseudomonadati; phylum Fibrobacterota; class Fibrobacteria; order Fibrobacterales; family Fibrobacteraceae; genus Fibrobacter; species Fibrobacter sp. UWB5. The sequence continues at coordinate 33,599 of NZ_MWQH01000014.1, forward strand.
GCGATCCGTATGCGCCGGCCTCTAGAGTCGTGATCAAGGCGAATCTTTCGATGCTCGGTTATGCGGGCGAATGGGGCGGCTCTTTTGAGCGTCGCTTGGCGCTGAGCGATTTCTTGCACCGCAAGCTTTCGCGACTGGTTAAGGAAAAGTACCCTGATAAGGACGCCGCCATCGTATTCGATACGGCTGGACCCGAGATGCTGGTGCGAAATTCCCTGTGGATTGATAACGGCGAGCTCCGGGCCTGCCTGCAGGTAAGGCTCCCGGGCGAAGGCCGCAAGATTCAGGCCGAAGTCGCTGCCGAAATTTTGACGATGGTATTGCCCGACTTGGTGTCGGCAGGCCTTTATTACAGCAAGTCCGACGAGGCCGCCTTGCAAGATTATTATCGTGTGCTCGCTGAACGCAAGGAGATTTTGACCCAGCTCGAAAGCCGCGGGCTGTGTGCATTCGTGCCCGATGGCGCTGTGCTTCCGCGAGCATCGGGCTTGAGCGAATTGCCGCTCGAGGGCGCGGTGCCGTTTACCGCTCCCGAACAGATGGCGGTGACCTTGAATGTGTGCGGTCGCGAAATTCGTGGCATGGGAATCCCGAAGGGAATCACCGTGATTACGGGCGGTGCCTTTCATGGAAAGTCGACCTTGTTGCAGGCCTTGACCCGCGCGGTCTACCCGCATATTCCGGGCGACGGCCGCGAAGGAATCGTGATTGACGAATCGGCACTCCGCGTGGGCGTCGAAGACGGCCGCAGCGTGCGCGGCACAGACTTGTCGCAGTTCGTGCGCGATTTGCCGGGCGGCGTTTCGACCAAGAATTTCAATACACTTTCGGCGTCGGGCTCTACAAGCGAAGCCGCGAACTTGCTCGAAGCTATGGAAGCGGGGGCTGGCACTTTCTTGATCGACGAAGATTCCTCGGCGGTGAACTTCTTGATTCGCGACGTGCGTGTGCGCAAGCTCTTGGGCGATGACCGCGAACCTTTGATTCCCTTGACTGACCGCATCCGCGAAATTTCGGCACAGGGCTACAGCTTTATTCTGGTGGCAGGTGCCTGCGGCGACTACCTCGACCTTGCCGATAACATCGTGGTCATGGCGAATTACAAGGCCGAATGCGCAAAGTCTTCGGCATCGCCGGAATCGCAACAATCCACAGCCGCGGCTTCAAGCGCGCGCCCGTTTGTAGGCTACATGCAACCCTTGCAAAAATCAGTGCGCCCCACCTCTGCGGTCGAGCGTCAGGTTAAGGTAAAACTTTCGGGCGATACTTTGTTGCAAATCGGGTTCCTGGTGTCAGACACTTCGCGCCTCAATACGCTTGTCGACAAGCAGCAGCGCCTGGGTGCGGGCTTTGTGCTTTTGAACCTGTTACAGAACGCCGCCAGCAATTCGGAATCGGATGCTAGCGCCGGCGATTCTGTCGCCGCGACTATCCAGAAGCTTCACGAAAAAATTCAGAACGTGGGCTTCCGCAACTTGCCGCAGGGCATGAGCCGCGAAATGAGCCTCCCGCGTGTCGTCGACATCGCCTGCGTGGCGTTCAGACTGAGGGAAGGCTCTAGGTAGTTAAAAGATTTTTTGCTTTAAAAGCTTTTGTAATCATTATCGCACAGGCTTTGCTGTTCGCTGACAATCGTCTCGAAAGGAAAGCCTGTAAAATTCTTTACCGCGCATGCTACGGCTACTTTACCGTCGTTGGGGTAGTAGTCATAGAAAGATCCGTTAGTCGCTTCGCATTCTTCCTTGAATAGGCTCTTGGCTGGTCCTACTGAAGAATAGACTTCGCCATAGGCCAAGTAAGCGATAGAATTGTTTGGGGTAAGAAGAATCGTTGCTTGAAGCGTTCCACGTGAATTGGGAGTGAATGAACGAATCAATCCTGATTCTTCTTGATACACATCAACTATGCAGAAATACGGATTGTCTTCTTCGGGGATAGTGTATCGTTCTTTTTGTGTCGTAAAATGATACTGCGCGTCGTAATTGATGAAACGCGTCATTCCATCAATTTGGTCTGTCGTAGATTTTTGCGGAAAAGCTTTTGCAAGGCTGTCCAAGATTGCTCGCTCTTCATCGGAGACCTCTAGGTTTTCGGTGTTGGGCGCAATGATGAATTTTCTGCCTGTGTTGATTGTGGAGTCGTTGCTAGTGGAACTGCTGTAAATGGCTAAATCAGTTCGGTACCATTCGCCGTAAGGCTTGACATTGTCAGGGAAATTTCCCTTTTCGTCGCAATTCCATGATTCGCTACGGAGTTCTTTGCCGGTTATAATTATGTTTTTATTTATGGCGGTATTTTCGGTGTCGGCGACCAGGTACATGACAATGGGACCGGTTGCGTTAAGGAAACAGTTGTTCCCGGGATACACCACATAGATGTTGATTTCTTCGCCTGTAAATTTGTTCAAAACCAGAACCTGCGGAGATTCTCCCATACTGGTGATTACGGCGTAAAATTTTGTCTTTCCGTCTTCAGTCAGATGGTTCTCTTCTAGAACCGGTGCTGTTTTGGGGAAACATTCGGCAATGGCTTCGCCGGAGATGGGTTTCACGGGAATAATCATTTCATTTTCGTCGTATGAAACCATGATGTTTTCGCAACTGGGAGAAAGAGCCGTATTATATGCGATTACGTGACTGTCGAATTGGAGAACCTTTTCGTTGTTGGCTGTAAAAGGAGCGAGGAGGTTCTGAAATACGGGAACGTCTGCTGCCACGGGTAAAGTGGGAAGGGAATCTTCGATTACCTCTAGGCTGCTGTCGGAATTCGATGCCTGCGGGTTGTATGTGGCAGTGTCAAAGCCATCTGCAATGCTCTCGCATATTGCGCCGGCTTGTCTTGAGAATTCATCAACGATATCGTTGAAGTTGAGTGTAGAGTCTGCTTCTGCAGTGGCGCAGTTATCATCGGAACCATTGCATATTCTTACGGAATTGGTCTTGGAGGCGTTACAGAATATTTTTAGGTCCCCTCTTTGATTACATTCTGCATCGGGGGCTGCATATGCCACGCCTGAAGAGCAGGACTCTTTGAATGATTTCAGGAGATCCTTACAGGTATCACCGAAGTTTCGCAGAGAGAGTGTGCTCTCCATGGCGTTCCCGTTAATGATGCTAATTTTTGCTGTGTATGATTTTGTTTTGGCATTTTTGCCGATAGAACATGATGCTTGTGCACCGTTTTCCAAACCATAGATGGTGATTTCTCCTTGGGGGATAGCCTTTTTTGCGGTTGCTGTTGTTGTGAAAACGATGTCTTGCCCATTGATGATTGCATCAGACGAACTTGAGGATGTGACGTTCGAAGAACTGCTGACTTCGGCGGTCGCATTCGGAATAGTCGTGGAGCCCGCAGTGGTAGGGCTGTCAGAGGAACAGGCGGCCAGCGCAATAAGGGCAATTGCTCCCGCCATGTAGAAATTTTGTTTAATGTTAAGCATGGCTTTCTCCTTCAATCTTATTTGTGAAAGGGAAAAGTTGAAGATTCAGTCCGTAGACTTGGTTTAAGTTATCGCTTTCATTTGCAATGGCGGCAATCTTCTTGGCGCAAATGTTGATTTCGTCAACAATTCGTGAATAGGTTTCTTCGTTAACACCGATCGTCATTCCAGTAAAGTAGCGCTCGCTTGCGTTGTATCGGTCTACTGCACGCACGGCCATGCTGCCCATTTCCTTGTGCATTTCGCGAATGGCGATCGGGAGGGCTTCTGGCGAACCGACGACGGCTTTTTCAGTTTGCGAATAGACTTTATCGCCGTCTTTCTTGAGGAATCCTGCTTTCACTAAGAAAGCGAGAATGTCGCGGACCTCTTCAGCCGAAACATACTCTTTGCATTCGTCGGCGATTTTTCGTGGCTGAGTGTTGGGCATCATGGGGGCAAGTTCACGAATGACGGGGTATTTCCAGGATTCGTAGTACTGGAATGCATCGCTATCGATAACGCGAACCTTGTGCTCTTGGGCAATCCTTGACATTTCCAAGAAAGCTGTTTTTTTGACGCTATCCTTTATGGCATTTCCGAAAATAACGAGTTGCTCAAAGTATTCGGCTTCGTGACCAATCAACCCCATGGCTTTGGCAACTTGGGCTGTTTTGACCTTGCTCAGTTTGCTTTTGCCCATGCAAACCAGTTTCAGGTAGTTTGAAGACGAAAAACCGGCATTCTTGCTGAATTCACGCCACGAAAATGCTCCGCTTTTTTTGCGGGAATCGTAGTAATCCTGCATAAATGCGTGGTAATCTCTGTATTCGAGGACCGACTTCATATCTATAAAACTAGATTCTGCAGTTGCAAAAGTCAATGTTTTTATAACACAAAAATCGCTGAATTTTACGAAAATCACTGATTTTTAGTCGGTTAATTCAAGTTTTTGATTCTAAATAACACACTTTGTGTTATAGAGAAAAATAGCGATGAAATCAGAAAATTTTTATATCTTGTAAATCAAGAACTTAAAAGGAGCAAACAATGCGTAAAGATCTCGGTGTTAAAGCTTACTTGTACCCGCAGCCTACATTGGTGATTGCGACGTATAACGAAGACGGTTCTACGAATGCCATGGTAGCCGCATGGGGCTCCATTAGCGATACAAACCAGGTGGCTATTTACGTGGCGCATAGTCATAAGACCATGCCGAATATTTTGGCCCGCAAGGCCTTTACGGTAAGCATGGCCACGGCAAAGAACATCAAGGCGATTGATTACCTGGGTGTTACTTTGGGCAACAAGGTGGCCGACAAGTTTGCTCATTCGGGCCTGACCTCTGTCAAGAGCGCACATGTGGATGCCCCGCTGATTGCAGAACTCCCGCTTGCGTTGGAATGCAAGCTCGTCAGCTACGACGAAGATTCGGAACTTTTGCTCGGCGAAATCGTGAATGTGTCTGTCGACGATTCCGTACTCGATGAATCCGGCAAGCTCTCAGTTGAAAAGCTCGCGCCGGTGTGCTACGATTCTGCAGGCCATGGCTACTACGTGATGGAACGCCGCGTAGGCAACGCCTTCAGTGACGGAAAGTTATTGGGTTAGTTTGAGGGGGAGTATGAAGAGTCTTCATTATGTTTTGTGTGTTGCGGTGGTTGCCTTGCTGGGCGCTTGCGGTGGTACCTCTAGCACATCGCACGAACCTGTAGAATCCAGCAGCTCTGTAGAAATAGTGGAATCCAGCAGCTCCGAAGCGGTTGCTCCGGAGTCAAGTTCAGCCATTGAGTCTACGGCCACTGAACCCGCTGCCGACACGGTATGGAACAAGGCGAACCTTACGTGGTATATTTCTTGGCCTGACCCAGGCAGCGAAGAATGCGTGGTGTACAACGGCTGCGAATGGGCGGGCTACTTTGCTGGCCTACCGGACCAGCAGACCGAAGAGTGGGTCAGCGAACATAACATCATCTCCATCCACGAAAAGGATTGGGGCAAGTACAAACTGAAAACTTTCAGGCTGCGTCAGAATGGCCGCACCATAGATGCCACCGTTTACGACAAGTGCGCTGATAGCGATTGCGACGGGTGCTGCACTCAGAACGCAGGCGAACTCGGGTTCCTGATCGACATCGAAAGCTATACCTGCGAACGCCTTTCCGGTACCAAGGACGGCTGCGATGGCGTAATCGAATGGACTTGCCTCGACTGCGAATAATCCGGCTTTTGCAATATGAAGATTCAGGTCCTTATCGATAACATCGCTAGTTGCTGTGGCCCCCGCAAGCTCTTTGGCGAATGGGGCTTGTCGGTGTACGTGGAATTCGAAGGCAAGCGTTATCTGCTCGATACGGGAGCGTCGCACCTGTTCGCGAAAAACGCGGGCGTGATGGGTGTGGACCTTTCGAAGATCGACATGGGCATTTTGAGTCACGCGCATTTTGACCATAGCGATGGCATGGCCAGGTTCTTTGCGCTGAACAAGATTGCTCCTTTTTACTTGCGCAAGGGTGCGGGCGAAAACTGCTACCATGCACACAAATTGCTGGGGCGATTTACTTACCACGAATACATTGGAATCCACAAGGGCTTTTTAAAGCGTTTCGCAGACCGCATCCGCTTTGCTGAAGGCGATATGCAGATTGCACCGAATGTGTACTTGGTGCCGCACAAGACACCGGGCCTCTCTGCGATTGGCGAGCGTGCCCATCTTTCGGTCAAGGAAAACGGCAAGTACCGCTACGATAGTTTTGATCACGAACAAAGTCTCGTGTTCGATACGCCTAAGGGCCTGTTTGTTATGAATAGTTGCAGCCATGGCGGCGCAGATAATATCGTAAAAGAGATTGAGGCTACGTTCCCCGGCAAAAAGATTTATGCGATTCTCGGCGGATTCCATTTGTTCCGCTATAAAGATGAAGTGGTGCGCGCCTTTGCCGAGCGCCTGCGCGAACTGGATGTCCAGAAGATTTATACCGGGCACTGCACCGGAAATCGCGCATTTGAAATCCTGCACGAGGTCCTGGGCGACCGCGCCGAACAAATGCGCTGCGGTTTAACTATAGAGCTATAGGGGCTTTAGGCCTTTTGTGCCGGGCAAAACGGGTTTTTGCTTGGGGCGTTTCCATAAATATGTTTATAGTGTGTTGATAGATTGTGTCGCGCATGGGCGGAATACCGTTATTTCAAAAAAATCGAAAAAAAAGTGAAATTTTTTGCCCTAACCCCTTGACGGACACAGCGTAAAGTTCTATAATTGGCCTCACCCGCGAACGAGAGGGTTCAAGCCCAAACGAACGCGAGACGGAGGCCCGCGAGGCCGCCGGGAAGATTGAAGGAATCGGAGATGTGCTTAGTGACGGGTCCAAGAGATTTCTTGGAATAGTCAATTATACGAACGTGATTAACGGGACCAAGACTTTAAAAATTAATGAAGAGTTTGATCCTGGCTCAGAACGAACGCTGGTGGCGTGTCTT
>NZ_MWQH01000015.1 GCF_002210295.1 Fibrobacter sp. UWB5
CGCCGATGGTACCTGGCCCACGGGCCCGGGAGAGTAGGTCGCCGCTGGATTCACGGAGCCCCTTGCCTTAAAGGCGAGGGGCTCCTTTTTTTATATACCGCTCCACTTCGTTACGCTCTCGCGACCACAGCCGGTCGATACCGGCTGCTTGTCGCTCACGGCCCCCTGCCCAGTAGGCAGGGGGCCTCTTCGTTTTTACAGACCGCTCGGCTCCATTATATCGTGCATGCGTGGCCCCGCCTCGCTCTCGCCGCCACGGCCTGTCAGTACAGGCCGCTTGCGGCTCACAGCCCCTTGCCGCAAACGCCCGAGGGGGCTTTTTTTTATACGCATTCCTCGCCCGCGTCATGCTGAACTCGGTTCAGCATCGGCTTCTTGTGCCAGAGCCGTTGCCCGGATTGCACGGGGTTTTAGGGGCGGAGCCATTAGGCGAGAGGGTAGCGCGCAACGCAGTGCAAGCGAGGGGGAGGCTTCCCCCTTTCTCAATATTTTTTACTTACAAATTAATACAGAATGGAATATTCCAATCTGGAACTTTGACAATCTGTCCATTGCAATTTTCATATTGCATTGGTTTTTCGCGTGTGCGAATTATACTTTGATATCAGGTTGGTAACGCGATTAAGCGCTCCGTTTGGTATGCGAGGTGTGTTATGGAAAACAACGAAATCAAAATCAGGAAAGTCGGTCCCATCGTCGAAACGATCTGGGGCGTCCTCATTTTAGTATCGAGTCTTGTTCTGCTTTTTGTAGGCGGCTAGCGCGAAGGCCACACGGTCTTACGACTTCCAGAGCGAAGGAATCGGGCTGTGTGCGTCGTAGATGTCTTCGGCGTCGCGTAGCGGTTCTGACTTGCTCTTGAGCGGAAGCATGCGGTGTGCGTCTTGGTTTGCGGTCGAGTGATTAGCGACCGCTTTCTTGTACCAGCGCAGAGCCATGTTATAGATTCTTGCGTGTTCCAGGATTTTTCCGATAGCCACATTCAGGTTTGCAAATGTTTCGCTATCGCTGTCGCTGAATTTTGCAAATCGGTCGAATTCCTGTTCCCAGTATTCAATTTCTTCATAGCAGGGCGGCACAGCCGACTCTGCTATGTTTATTTCTTCGACCATGGCGGTAGAAAGCTTGGGATCTGCCTTCACGATATTCTGGATGGCCAATGCGAGCTCCCTGCGGCCTGTTGCAGTCGCAATCTTGAGCCAGGGGGCATAATAGCGTGCCATGCCGTAAAGGGCGTTCATGCGCTCCAGGGATTCATTTGCACATGCGCAGCCGGCGGCCTTTGCCTTCTTGTACCATTCGGCGGCGTGGGCGTATTCGCCTGCGTTTTCGCAAATCTGTCCGAATTCGTTAGCGAGAGTTCCGTTTGCGGCTTCCTGCAAGGCGGCACTTTCGGAAGCGGTGGTGTCGCCGATTTCAAATTCGTTTGCCTTCTGGTACATCTCGTAGCAGGCTTCCAGTGCTTTTGCCTGTCTGAAATATTGGGCGAGCGCAAGAGCGAGCTGTTTGGTAATGGGCGGATTCTGTATGGCGTATCCGGACCATTCCTCGACTTCGCCGGCGGGCGGAACGGCAGTAGTGTCGTTGCCTGCATTCACGGTGTCGGCATGTCCCTTGGCCTGGTTGATTTTTTCAAGGGCCTTGAGGCCTGCCGGTGTAGAAGTATCCGGAGCGGGTGCGTTTACAATGATGTTGAGCAATGCGCGTGCAATGGAAAAGTGTCCCTGGTTTTTGGCCATGACAAGTCGGCTGTAGTAGCTGGGGATGTTCGATGTATCCAATTGCATTTTGCCCTCTTATAAAATCTTTTGCGTTATGCTGCGATATCTGCATAATAGAATTTTTTTTATTTCTTTGCAAAGCGGGAAAAATGAAAAATGTCATATTTTGTACTTTACAGAAATCTATATTGTGACGATATAAGAGATGTAGGCGTTTAAAGAGGTACTTAAAGTGAAATTGATTCATACGGCAGACCTGCACATCGGAAAAAGCGTGTGCGAGCATTCGATGCTCGACGAACAAAGGCATATCTTGGCCGAAATCTTGAAAGCGGTAGAAACGGAAAAGCCCGAGGCCTTGCTGGTTGCAGGCGATGTTTACGACAAGTCGGTCCCTTCTGCCGATGCGGTTGCCGTGCTGGACGATTTTTTGGTGAAGCTCTCGAAGACTGGCACGAAGGTTTTCGTGCTGAGCGGTAACCACGATTCCGCGGAACGCCTCGCCTTTGGAAGCAGGCTCATGAATGACCGCGGCGTATACATGTCGCAGGTGTATTCCGGCTCCTTTGCGCCTGTCACGCTCAAAGACGGTTCGGGCGAAGTCGATGTGTGGCTGCTTCCGTTTGTGCGCCCAGCCGCAGTACGCGCGTACCTCAAGAGCGACGAGGAACGTGACGAAGTTGTTGACTATACCTCTGCCATGCGTATGGCGATTGCGCAGATGAATTTTACGCCGGGGCGTCGCAATGTCCTTTTGGCGCACCAGTTCGTGACCGGTGCGGAACGTAGCGATTCCGAAGAAAACGTAGGCGGCCTCGACAATGTGGATGCATCTGTTTTCGAAGGCTTCGACTATGTGGCGCTCGGGCATATCCACAAACCGCAGAATGTGGCGCTCGATGCGGCCGGAATGCCCCGCGTGCGTTACAGCGGTACACCTCTCAAGTATTCACTGTCCGAGAAGGATCATAAAAAGTCCTTGACGGTTATCGAGCTGGGCGTGAAGGCGGATACGGGTCTTTCTGAAATTGCAGTTCGCGAAATTCCGCTTACGCCGATGCATGACGTGCGCGAAATCCGCGGGACTTTTGCCGAACTCGTGTCGCCGGATTTCCAGCGGAAGCAATTGGCCGACGGACTCAAGCTGGACGATTACATTTACGTCAAGCTGACGGATGAAAATGACGTGCCCGATGCCGCCTTGAAGTTGCGCGGCATTTACCCGAACCTGATGATGCTCGATTACGATAACGAGCGTACCCGCAATCAAAAGATTACGGTAGGCGAGGGCAAGGTGGAACAGAAAACTCCGATGGAGCTTTTCTCGGAATTCTTTACGGACATGACCAAGCGCGAAATGAACGAAGAAGAATATGAATTCGTGCGCGATATGATTGACGGTATCTGGGAGGCTAAATGAGACCGACTAAACTGATTATTTCGGCTTTTGGCCCTTACGCAGATCGCACGCTTATCGATCTGGAAAAGCTCGGTACGAGCGGATTGTACCTGATTTCGGGCGATACCGGTGCCGGCAAGACGACGATTTTCGATGCGATTACGTATGCCCTTTTCGGGCGTGCAAGTGGCGACAGCCGCGACGATGCGAAACTGTTCCGTTGCCTGAACGCAAAGCCTGAAACGAAGACGGAAGTGGATTTGACGTTCGTGTATGCGGGCAAGGAATACCGCATTGTGCGCAATCCCGAATACATGCGCCCCAAGGCCCGCGGCGAGGGCTTTACCAAGGAAAGTGCTTCGGTTACGCTGTACAAGCCCGATGCAAGCGGCAGGCAAAGCCCTACGAGCCCCTCTGTGAGCAAGGAGAAGGATGTTGCCGCTGCCGTGCAGGAAATCATCGGGATTGACCGCGACCAGTTCACTAAAATCGCGATGATCGCCCAGGGCGATTTCATGAAGGTTTTGCTTTCGTCGACTGATGAACGCAAGAAGATTTTCCGCAAGATTTTCAAGACGGACAAGTTCAACGCCCTGCAGGATGAACTCAAGAAGCGTGCTAGCGAAATGGATAGGCAATGCAGCGACAGCGAATCGACTGCATGCACGATGATTGCGCAGTTGCAGTGTAGTGAGGAATCGGCGCAAGCGCAGAATCTGGAACAGGCGAAGAACCTGGCCGCAGCAAGGCAGGTCGCCGACTGGCAGGGCGTTTGCGACTTGGTGCAGGCGATTCTTGACGAAGACAGTCTGTCGTTTAAAAATGTCCAGGCCGAACTTGATGAAAGCGCCAAGAAACTTGCCGGCATGGATAAGGAACTTGGCCGTGCGCAGAATATTCAAAATACGCGTGATGCGCTCAAGAAGGCAAATGACGAACTGGAAAAGATCCTGCCTTCGCTCGTTCCGCTGAAAGAAGCGAAAGCGGCTGCCGAAAGCAAGCAGCCGGAACGTGACAGCATGCAGGAACGCATTACGACGCTCAAGAATTCGTTGCCGGAATATGATAAACTGGAATCCTTCCGCGGTGAAGCCCTGAAAAAGGAAAGTGCTATCCAAAAGACGGAAACAGAGCTGCAGAGGAATCGTCAGTCTGTCGAAAATACTAAAGCTGTTATTACCAATCTCGATAAGGAATTGTCGGAGCTTGGTGATGTGGGTGCCAAGAAGCAGGAACTGATTGCGCAAAATGATAAATTTAAAGCAAGGCAAGATGACTTGGTGAAGGTAGGCAAAAGCGTCAAGGAATTGTCTACGCTTGGCGAGAAATTTGAAGAGGCGAAAGAGGCGTATCTTGCTGCCGATGGCGACTACCAGAAAATCAGTGACGATTACGAAGCGAAGAATCGTGCCTTCTTGAATGAACAGGCGGGAATCATTGCCGAGACATTGGTGGAAAATGAACCATGTCCGGTGTGTGGTTCTACGCACCATCCGCATAAGGCCTGCAAGTCGGTAGAGGCTCCGAGCCAGGCCGAATTGGAACAGCTCAAGAAGGCGGTTTCGGAGGCTGAAACGAAACGCAACGAAAAGAATGCGGCGGCTTCGCAGGCGAAGGGAAAGTTCGAAGAAAAACAATTGGCGGTGCAGACGCTTGTGCAGGAACTTTTTGGCGAGTGCACTCTGGAAGAGGCGCGCGAACGCGGCAACACGGAGTATGCCGAAAACCGTGACAAGATGGCGGCGTTGACTTCGGACATTTCCAAGGAAGAAGAGCGCGAAAAGCGTAAGGCCTTCCTCGAAAAGAATATTCCTGAAAAGCGTGCGGAACTGGAGAAATTGCAGTTGACTGTAACGGATCAGGAAAAAGAAATCTCGGGCTTGAATGCCGAGTTGACGTCGTGCAGGAATACTATCCGGGAATTGCTGGATAAGCTTGCTTTTGAAAGCAAGGCTGCCGCTGAAGCGCAGGTTCGCGAAATGCAGGCGGCGCTCGACAGCTCCAAGCGCGAACTTGAAACGGCGACCGCCAAATTGACCGAATGCGAGACGCGCGTAAATGAGTTGAAGGCACGCAAGGATACGCTTGCATCTCAGCTGGAAGGCGCTCCGGAATTCGACCTTGTCGCATTGCAGGCGAGTCGCGACCAGGCCGCCGAGGCGCACAATGCGCTTGCGCATTCGCAGAATATTATTTCTGCCCGTCTTGTGGGTAACAAGAGTGCGCTCGAACAAATCGGCAAGACGGTCGGTGCGCTCGGCGAGCAGCTTCGGAGACGTGCCTGGATCAGGAATCTGTCCGATACCGCAAACGGCGGGCTTTCGGGCCAGGGCAAGGTGATGCTTGAAACCTATGTGCAGGCGTCCTACTTTGACCGCATCGTGAGTCGCGCAAATATCCGTTTCCGTCTTCTTTCGAACGGCCAGTACGAACTGGTTCGCCGCAAGGATGCTGCGAATAACAGGAGCCAAAGCGGACTTGACTTGAACGTGCTTGACCATTCAAGCGGCAAGGAACGCGAAGTAAAGACTCTCAGCGGTGGCGAAAGTTTCTTGGCGTCGCTCTCGCTTGCGCTTGGCCTTGCCGACGAAGTGCAGAGTTATGCTGGCGGAATCCAGCTTGATACGATGTTTGTGGATGAAGGCTTCGGTTCACTTGACGAAGAAGCCCTGAAGAATGCGATCAACACGTTGCAGAATCTTGCGGGCGATAACCGCCTCGTGGGCATTATCAGCCACGTGAATGAACTCGAACACAGGATCGAAAAAATCATCCACGTGAAAAAGGATGAAAACAAGATCAGTCGCGTGACGATTGAAGCGTAATTTGAATTCCGGATTATCAAAAAAAAGCGGCTCGCTTTTCGCGAACCGCTTTTAATTTGTTTGTAGTCCGTTCAATCCTTAGTCGGCGAGGCGGAGCGGCATCAGCAAGAAGCTGAAGCCCATGTCGTCGCCAACAGGTTCGATGATGCAGGCACCGATCGGGGTGTTCATCTTGAGCACCACTTCTTCGCTCTTGCACATGCCGAGGATTTCGTAGAAGTAACGGCCATCAAAGCCGATGCTGAAGCTGCCTTCGCCATTGTGGGTCACGGCCAAAGCTTCGCGGGTTTCGCCACCGACATCCGGGTCAGTAGCGGAAAGTTCCATGTTGTTGCCGTCCATCTGGAAGCGGATCTGGTGCGTACGCGGATTGGCCATCGGCAAAATACAGTGGACCTTATCCAACAGTTCGGTAGCGTTGGCCTGAACGGTGCGTTCGAAATTCTGCGGAATCACGGCGCGGTAGTTCGGATACGGACCTTCGATAAGCTTGGAGATAATCTGCGTTGCGCCGATGCGGAACAGCACGTGGGTTTCGGTGGTGCAGATTTCGACGGAGTCTTCGTTCTTGGCGAGGCGGAGCACGAGCTGGAGCACCTTCGGGAGAACGATCACGCCGGATTCAAGATTTGCGCCTTCCTGTTCGATGCTTGCGCGGCCCATGCGGTGACCGTCGGTTGCGACCATGGAGATCTTGCCATCCTTGGCTTCCATGAACACGCCGTTCAGGTTCTGGCGGGTGTTGTCGGTAGAGACGGCAAAGGCGGTCTTTTCGACCAGGAATGCAAGTTCGCTTGCGGCAAGCGTAAGGGAGTTGCCTTCGACTTCGGGGAACGGCGGGAAGTCGCTGGCGTCGAAACTCGTAATGGAGGCTTGGCCCTTTTCGCTCCACTTGATGCGGGTCAAGTGATCCTGCACGTCGATGCTTACGTTTTCGCAGCTAGGCACGAGGGCCTTAACGAGGTCGGAGAACTTGCGGGCGTTGATTAAGGCTTCGCCATCGCGTTCGCCTTCGACTTCTAGCTTAATCCTCACACCGAGGTTCAAGTCGGTAGCGCAAATTTCGAGAGTGTTTCCTTCGAGACGCAGCGAATAGTCGTTAAGGATTTGCAGGGTGGACTTATTGGGGATGGCGCTGATAGCAATCTGGAGCGCTTCCTGCAATACGGATTTCTTGATATTGAACTTCATTTATGCGCCTCTTTGGATAAGCATGGTTCCGACAAAGAATATAACGGCAATAGCACCAAGGACGGCAATGATCTTCGGGTCCAGGGCATTGGCCTTTTTGGGTGTAAATTGCTTCGCATTTTGTTTTGCGCGTCTACGATCGCTACGACTCATAGATATTCTCCATTTTTTATACGCGTAAAAAACTAATTTTTTTACGGACAAAAGGAATTAAGCATGGCTGAAAAAACGCTAAATAAGTTAAAAAATACGGCATTGAATTATGCGTCCACCGCCCTTTTGAGGGTGGAATTGGCTGCCGAGGAATCTAAACTCAAAAAACACTTCCAGGCTCTCGGACAAAAGCTCCACGGGGCCGTTCGCGATGATCTTTTGAATACTATCAAGGACGATCCGTCGGTCGTCGAAATCTTGGGCGCGATCGAAGAAGAAAAGCGCGTCATCGAATCCTTGCGCAACCGAATCGATAATCCAGGGTCTGAACGTGAAGAAGCTTGAGGTCCATGTATTCCCGACCAAGACCACGTCGGGCAAAAGCTACGAGTTTTCGCTGATTGGTGCCATCGTTGCCGTCGTGGGCGTGGTGGCTGCCATTTTGGGATTTATCCTGTTTTCGCCGGGCCAGATTTTGGACAACATAACGAGCGGGAACGTCACCAACGTCTATAAGCAAAACGCTGCCATTAAAAAGGAACTTAAAGAAATCCGTGCCTCGGTCGACGAATCTATTTTAAAGGCCGAAGAAACCCGCGTGCTCCGTGACAGCGCCCTGATGGTGGGCGGCCTTGGCTTCGTGCTCGAAAATGTCACTGCGATGGACGATTCGATTTTGCAAAAACGCAAGAGCGTGAACGAAGTGGAAATGACGTTCAAGAAGTTCTTGGCGGCCCTGGAAAGCGATTCCGCGGCTGCCGAAAAGATTCCGGTGCTGCACCCCATGCGTAACAACCATGCCGTCAAGAAGCGCTTTGAAATCGTCTACGACCCCTTTACCGACAGCGAACTTCCGCACAGGGGAATTGACTACGTGGCAGCCGAAGGCGATACCGTCTTTGCAACCGGGGCAGGCTCCGTGAGCGAAGTCCGCAAGCATCGCGGTTTTGGCCTTGCGGTAAAGATTGACCATGGCCATGACGTGCGCACCTTCTATGCCCACTTGGGTCAGGCCTTGGTAAAGCAGGGCGAACACGTTCACCGCGGGCAGCCCATTGCCTTGATTGGCGAAAGCGGTACGCAGTCGAGCATTGGCCTGCATTACGAAGTCCGCATCGATGGCATCTCCATCAATCCGGAAAGTTTCTATTTAACGAGATAGCGTTAATCGGCAAAACGGTTTAAACCGTTTTCGTGGTAGAATTCCACGTCCGAAAGCACTTGGTCGACCCAGCTCTTAGTAAGCGGCGACTTGCTCCAGTTTTCGGGCTTGGAATTGATTTCAGGATCCGGGTAGAATGTGGCCACGGCGTTTTCTTGGCTCACGCCCACCTGAAGCATTTTGCCCAAGCGTTCTGCCCCGATAAAAATCTGTTCGATTCCTTCGCCTTCCTTGAGCGAAAGAATGCCCTTGGAATCTTTGCGCCCGCGGTAGCTAAAGTTGAAATTCGAGACATGGCGTATCAGCGACATCAACAGGGCCGGATCCAGATGGTGGATTTGCGCTGCCTCCATCACGGGGAGAGCCGTGAGCTGTTCGGTGTCCCAGGGTTCGCCGTTGTATGTCACGACGAGCGTGTGGCTAGAGCCTTCGCTCACGATTTGCATCTTGTAGCGCTTGCCCAATTTTTTCTGCAAAAGCCTGTTGAGTCGAATGGCCCTGTTCTTGAATTGCTTGTAGCCGTTCATGGTAAAATAGAGCGTGTCGTCCAAGCGCGTCACGATAGGGGTGGTGGGCTTTTCCACAATCTCGTTGTAGGCGCCAATTACCAGCGGGAGCACGTAGGCGAGTTCCGGTTCCGGGTGCTGCATGTTGCAGTCGTTGTCGACCTTGAGTACCTGCAGCGAATCCAATTTCATGACGGCGACAGCCGCATAGTCTTCGAACAGGCTCCTTTCACTGATCCGCGTTTCGACGGATTCGGGAATCATAAGATACGTGACGACAATAGCTGTAACAAGCGCTACACTTACAATAATGGTACGCCAGACCCTGGGGGCTTTGAAAATCAATTTAAGCCAGCTACGTACCCTGGGGCTTTTCCCAAGGTAGATTGCCAAGAAGGCGAAAATGATTGTCCACAGGATAACGAATATCACGGATTACATTATAGCAAAGCGCGCAAATTCTATCTTTGGGGTATGCTGGATCCCTTGAAGAATATCGTGGTCATTGGTGACCGAATCTTGATTAAACCCCTTGAAGCCTCGAACAAGACCGGGAGCGGACTTTATTTGCCCCCGAGCGTTCGCGAGCACGATGCCGTGCATACGGGTTTAGTGGTCAAGGTAGGTCCCGGTTACCCGCTCCCTGTGACT
Source organism: Fibrobacter sp. UWB5 (assembly GCF_002210295.1). Taxonomy (NCBI): domain Bacteria; kingdom Pseudomonadati; phylum Fibrobacterota; class Fibrobacteria; order Fibrobacterales; family Fibrobacteraceae; genus Fibrobacter; species Fibrobacter sp. UWB5. The sequence goes on from NZ_MWQH01000015.1 coordinate 9,609, forward strand.
CAAGATTCTGACGCCGTATTCCGCGGGGAATCTCCGGACGAAGTCAAGTACTTGCCGTTGCAAGTCAAAGAAGGCGACGAGGCCCTGTACCTGCATGCCAACGGTCATGAAATTGAAATCGACGGCGAAACCTACGTAATCATCTCGCAGAACGCCGTGCTCATGGTCATGCGCCAAGACGTCCCCGACGACGTCTCCGGAATCGAGAACTTATAACTTCCACTTATCCTTCGCCGCTTCCAATTCGGCGGACACCTTTTCCCAATCTTCGTAGAGCTGGTCGACTTTCTTCTTGTTGTCGTCCATGTCCTTTGCGATGGCGGTAATGGCGTTGCCGTCGCCGGTTTCGGAGGCGGTCACAAGCTTGGCTTCAAGTTCACCGCCCAAGGCTTCGGCCTTTGCGATATCTTCTTCGAGCTTGGCGAGTTGCTTTTCGAGCGGCTTGATAATCTTGCTGCGTTCGGCGATGTAGTCGGCGCGGGCCTTGCGGTCTTCCTTGGCGCGGGGAGCGCTGGTGGGCGCATCCGTTTTCACGTCAATGTTGGAAACCTTGATGTTGGCCGATTCGGAACCGCCCGGTTTCTTTTCGCTGGCCCAGCCGACCTTTTCGAGGAAGTCGGCGTAGGTGCCTTCGAACACGCGGCACTTGCCGCCATCGAATACCACGAGCCTTGTAGCGAAGGCGTGCAGCAATTCTTCGTCATGGGTCACCACCATCGCTGTGCCTTCGTAATCTTCGAGGGCGTCGATCAGGCTTTCGATGCTTTCCATGTCCAGGTGGTTCGTCGGTTCGTCAAGTAACAGCATGTTGCAGGGGCTTGCCAAAATCTTTCCGAGGAGTACACGGCTACGTTCGCCACCGCTGAGCACCTTCACCTTTTTGAGGGCGGCATCGCCGCTGAACATCATGAGGCCTGCAAGTCCGCGGGCGCGGCTCTTCTGTGCCACTTCTTCGATGGCCGCGGCGATTTCTTCTTCAACGGTGTTGTCGAGGTTCAGGCGGTTGATATTTGTCTGGCCGAAGTAGTTGATCTGCAAATTCGGATTGTGGCTGATTTCGCCGGAGGTCGGCTGCAGTTCCTTGGCAATCAAGTTTAGGAGCGTCGTTTTACCGCGGCCGTTCGGACCGATGACAGCGATGCGGTCACCCTTGAAGACTTCCATGGTGAGGTCGGTGATGAGTTCCGGGCCTTCGCCATAGGCAAAGTGCAGTTCCTTGATTTGGAGCATGCGCTTGCCGGGGAATCCAGCTTCGGTAAAGCTAAAGTCGAGGTTCCTTTCGTGGGTGAGGCGCTCGCCAGTAGCAAGCTTTGCCGCCGCCTTAATCTTGGATTGCACCATGGCGGCCTTTGCGGCCTTGTAGCGGAAACGTTCGATGACCTGTTCCAGCTGCGCCTTCTTTTTCGCCTCGTTTTCTTGCGTGCGCTGGGCGACTTCTTCTTCTTCGGCAATCGTTTCGCGGAGCTTTTCTACGGTGCCCTTGACCTTGCGCATCTTGTGGCGGTGAATGCCCACCGTGTGGGTGCAGACCTCGTCCATAAAATGGTGGTCGTGGGTAATCAAAAGGACTTCTCCCTTCCAGCTGCGCAAAAAGCGGCTGAGCCAACGCATCGACACGATGTCCAGGTAGTTGGTCGGTTCGTCGAGCAATAGCATGTCGGGTTCAGAAGCCAAGACCTTTGCCAAGTTCAGGCGAATCTGGAAACCGCCCGAAAGGAGCGCGGGGCTCTTGTGCATGGATTCTTCGTCAAAACCCAGACCGAACAGAATCGCTTCGACTTTATGCTCCTCAATCCAGCCGTCTTCATTGGGCTTGAGCACGCTGCAGGCTTCTTCGTGAACCGTGGCGTGCGTAAAGTTCAAGTGCTGTTGCAAGTAACCCAGCGTGTATTTCTTGGGAATGTCGATGCTTCCGCCGTCGATGCATTCCTGGCCGAGAATCATCTTGAAAAGGGTCGATTTACCGCAACCGTTGCGGCCCACAAGGCCCACGCGTTCGTGGTCGCCTACAAGCATCGAGGCGCCGTCAAGCAGCACCTGCTCACCAAAAGACTTCGAAATGTTCTGAATCTGAATCACGGGGATAAAAGATAGAAATATAGTAGGAAGTAGACAGTGGACAGTAGGCAGTAGGGAGTAGAACGAAGGTTGCTCATGGTTAAGAGGGAGGGCGCTTGCCAAATTCCTTTCAGAATTATATTTTCAGATAAAGAGCGGGTTTTCCGCAAAAAGGAGTTTGATGATGACCAAGAAATTCTATTCGATTGCAGTGCCATGCGCGTTTGCCATGGCATTCGGCCTTTCCGCCTGTTCCGACGATTCTTCCTCGGGTGCAGACGCCAATATCGATACCGGCGACGAAATCAACATCCCTATTTCGGATAAAGTATCTAGCGCCGCGGACAAGGGTGTTTCCAGTTCCTCGAAGATTGATTCGATTAAGGTAACGAAGAATGATCCTGACGAGTCGGATGCTGAATCCAGTTCTTCTACAGCAAAGAATTCTCCGGAGTCTTCTGCAGAAGCAAAATCGAGTTCTTCCGAGGCTTCCGCAAAAGAAGACATGGGCTTTATAAACGAGGGCTGGCGCGAAGACTGCCTCGCTAAAATCAACGAATACCGCGCTACCGAAGACTTGAAACCGCTCACGCTCGCTTCCGAAGAAAAGCAGACTTGCGCCGACAAGCAGTCCGCTGACGATCTTAAGACGAACGAAGCTCACGGCCATTTTGGCGATTGCGGCGAATTCGCGCAGAACAGTGGCCCCAATTTCAGTGGTAGCTGGCAGAAGAACGCTACTGCCGTTGCCGAATACTATCTCAAGATGATGTGGGAAGACGAAAAGGCCAAGGCCGAAAAGGGTGTTACGGAATACGCCCAGATCGGTCACTACCTGAATATGAAAAACACAAGCTACACCAAGGTCGCTTGCGGAATCACCCTTTCTGAAGATGGCAAAAAAGGCTGGTTTAACGTAGACTTCTTCTAGTCTTTCTTTTTACCGGTCTTAGGCTTATTTTTCTTGACGTAATCCAGACCCTTGCTCCTGTCGGCGGCAAGGGCCATTTTTTGTTGCTTGAGAAGGTCGATATAGAGGTTGGCGCCTTCGTTAAGGTCGATCCCTGCGGCGTCGAGCATATTAAAGAATAGCATGACCGAGGGAATTCTATTGCCTTTTCCGAGCTGTCTTATGTATTCTCTGGAAACATCGCAGAAAAAGGATATGTTCTTCTGGGTAGTCTTCGTCCTCAAAAACGCAATAAGCTCTTTTACAGCATTTTTGTGGACCTTCTCATCGAACATATTTCAATTGTAAAAACGGAACCACGAAAAATGTGCCAACTATAGTTGGCGTTATTAAATAAAAAAATGCTTTATATGAAAAATTTATGTTTGCCCGGGGGCGCAATAAATTATATTGCCTCATTGTATGAGATTGTGTATTATCGTTCTTTTTTCAGTTTTGGCCCTTTTTGCAAAGGATATCGCATGGAAAACCGATAAGTTCCTCGGTGAACCCTTCAAAATGCATGAATTTGAGGCGGAGAACTTTCATGCAACGCTTGTCGGTTACCCATTCGATTCCGTAAAAGATTCTGTATCATTACGTGTTCCCAAAGCTGCTGTTCTTTACATACACGGGTTTAATGATTATTTCTTTCAACAGGAACTTGCTAAACAGGTAGATTCCGCAGGCTATTCCTTTTTTGCAATCGACTTGCATAAGTACGGCCGTTCATACCGCTCGGGCGAAACCATAGGGGAGCTTCGCGACATTTCGGAGTACTATGCCGAAATCGATTCCGCAATCTCCATGATTCGTGAAGCCGAGGGCGATTCGGTTCCGTTTGTGTTAATGGGGCATAGCACCGGTGGGCTTATCGCCTGTCTGTACGCTGCAGACAGGCAGAATGGCGCGGGAATCGCAGCCGTTGTCCTGAATAGTCCATTTCTCGAAATGAACTACATTTGGCCTGTGCGTCGTTTAGCCGTCCCCGTGCTTTCTGCATTGGGGGGCGTGTTCCCGGATATCGGTGTCCCGCGTAGCGAAAACCTGAACTACGACAAGAGCCTGCACAAGTCCGAGGGCGGAGAGTGGGATTACGACCACAACCTTAAAGTCCCAGGTAGCCTGCCAATCGATTTGGGATGGCTACATGCGATTCACCAAGGGCATGTCCGTGTCCAACAGGGTTTACACCTCATGCCTCCAGTTTTGGTGATGCATAGCGGGTGCAGTTACCGCGATGACGACTGGAGCGAGGAATATACCTACTGCGACGGCGTGCTGAATGTGGAACATATCCATGAATACGGAGCCAACCTTGGCCCGAATGTGAAGCTCGAACAAATTGAGGGCGGCCTTCATGACCTTATTCTTTCGCATAAACCTGTCCGTGACACCGTTTATCAAAAGATGTTTGATTTCTTGGATAAGAACGTGAAATAAAAGGCGTCCGGATTATTCCGCCCGTCTGCCCTTTACATCCACTTTATGACGTAGCTTGCGCAGTTTCGGCTGCGCATTTTTGTTGCCCTTGGCGATGGCGGTTGAGCCGCCCACGTCGGTAACTTCGATTTCTTCGCTTACAAGCCAGGAATCGTTGTCGTTTTCGACCTTGATGAGGGCCTTGTACTTCCCTTTTTCGGTGAGCGTGAGCTGTTCCTTGTCGGCGCCTTCGATCAACTTGCCGTCTTTGTACCAGTATACACCGTATGGGGCACTTGCTTGCAGTGTCGACATGTTCTGGGTTAAAGTCGGCTTTGCCATGGTAATGTACTTGTTCACGATTTTGGCGAGTTCCTGGGCGCCATTGGCATTCGGGTGGACGCTATCGGCAAGGAACCAGTCCGGAGTCTTGAAAAGCGTGTGCAAATCGATAATGTTGACGCCTTTTTCGATCGCCGTTTCCTTGATGAGCGGATTGATATACTTGACGATCGAGGTGTCCATGATGCCCCATTCCACGTTGTTGGAATAAGGCTGCAGCGTGGCGTAAATTTCGGGGTTTGTGGGCAGGTGCGCAAAGGTGTCGAGCAGGTCCTCGTAAGAGGGCTTCAACATGTCCACCGTGACATTGTAGTAGGTAAAGAAGAATAGCTTGCTGTCATTGGTGCCAAGCTCGATCACTACGATGTCGGCGGGGAAGGCGAGCGCTTCCTTGATTTTTCCCTGTACCCAGTAAGATTCACCGCTTTCCTTGTAGAACATCTTTCCCGATGTCCCGAAGTTTGCGACGGAATCGCCCGGCTGCATCAGGTCTTGCAAGTGGTCGGGGTATTTCTTTACGCCCCAGTCAATGCCGTAGCCCTCGGTAATGCTGTTGCCGACGCAGGCAACATTGGCGGCAATCGCGCTAGATGCGGCCAAGGATACAGCCAAAGATATGACTTTTAATTTTCCAAACATCCGAAAACACTCCTTTATGCTTTAAATATAAAAAAGCCCGTCGGCAAAGCCAACGGGCGTTTCTCTCAGCTTAAGAAAAATTAGTACTTGCTCTTAAGAACTTCGGGGCATTCCACTTCAGTGTAGTTGTGGGTCGGATTGCCTGCTGCTTCCATAAAGTTAGCAAGGAAGAGGCAGCCCTCCTTGGCCTGCGTGTCGCTACCGAAAGAGGAGTTGCACTTTTTAATAAGGCATTCCTTGCGCTTGCTGGTGACATCGCCTGCAGTACCGGCTTCTTTTTCGCAATCGGTCAAAAGTCCGCCGTATTGGGCGCCCTGAGATCCCCAGTTGTAGCCGGAGGTACCATTGTAAAGGCCAACGCCGCCGCCCGGAATCATCACGTCGAACTGGCCCTGGTTCACGTCGGCACCGATGTTTGTGACCATGACGATGAGCTTCTTGCCTTCGAGTTTCTTATGGTTGCCCTTGGTTTCGTACTTGCCCTTGCCGGTAAAGGTAAGCTGGAAGCACTTACCGCACTGGCCACCGTTAGATGCAGGAACTGCTGCAAAGGCGAAACCGATGTTGTCGCAACCGTCAATCGTGAACGGAATCTGGCTTGTGCAGGTAGCGGCGCCACCACCGCTACAGACACTCTGTTCGTCGTAATTCGTGCTAGCCGTTTTGCCGTCTCTGCTGCACTGCTTTGCAGGGCCTGCGCTACCGGCGTTGTTCTTCCAGGAACAGCTCGGTTTGCAACCGTCCCAATAGCGGCTTGCAAAGCCGGAGCCGCTTGCGCCACCCTTAGTCTTGATGGTCGGGCAACCCGTTGTGACAACTTCTTTGCTGCTGGAAGATACCGGCTGGACGCTAGAAGAGGATTTTGCCTGCTGGCTGGAGCTGGACTTTGCCTGCTGACTAGAAGAGGACTTGGCCTGCTGGGAGCTGGAAGATTTCTGTTGTTGCTGGCTGCTGGAAGACTTGGAGGTGCTTCCGCTGCCGGCCTTGGTCACGGTAAGCTTGAATTCGTAATCCTTGCCTTCGACCTTGAAGAATTCGCTCACTTCGCCGACTTCAAAGTATTCGGGCACGGTGATAGCCTTGACGGTATAGGTGCCGTTGCTGTAGCTCGTTTCGAGGAAGTAGGCGTTCCAGGAGAGGCGAGACGGTTCGTTGGAAAGACCGCTGAACTTGATTTCGCTGGTAGATGCCTTCTGGGCAACCGTCTGGGTCAAGCTACCGGTAATGGTAACCTTTCCGTCGGTAATGGTGGTCTGAGTAGCCGAAGAGGAGCTTGCGACCTGCTTTTCTTCAGAGGAGGAGCTCTTGTCGTTGGCTGCGGTTTCGCTGCTGGTAGCCGGCGTTACGGTGCTGCTGGAAGAAACCGTCGGAGCCACGTCTGCAGACGAAGTCGGGGTTTCGATCGTTGCGGAAGAAGACGGCGGCAAGGCCATGGAGGCTGTTGCACGGGTAACGATAGTGAGGTTGTCCAGAGCGATGTTGCTCAAGATGATGGTGGAACCGTCGGCGGCAATCATGTTGCCCGTCGAATAGGTCTCATCGGTAAATACGAATGTCGCGACCGGATTTCCCTTGAGGTCCGTCACGATACCTGCGGGGTAGATAAGGTAGGGCTGGTCGGCATTGATGAGCCAGCAGGGATCGTCTGCCGGCACGGCACTTGGATCGTTTTCCGAAGGTTGAAGAGCGTTAGGATCGAGGTTGCCGATAACGTCAGTAGCTTCATCGCTACAGTTCACGAATGCCAGAACGGATCCCAGGATCAGCGCGGACTTCAGGAATTGGTATTTCATAAGTGTCCTCAAATAAAACTAATGAGACTTTCATTTGAAAGCCCTTCCAATTCCATCCGGCGCAAAAGATAGTTTAATTGTCTAGAAAATTCACGTAAAAAATTGAAAGTCAATCAATTATGCGATTTTGCTCACAAAAAATAAGGCCCCGGCGCTTGCCGGGACCAAAAGTTTCTGCGTTTTGGCACCTATGGGATTAGTATTTCGACTTGAGTGCCTGCGGGCATTCCACTTCCTTGTAGGTGTGCATGGGGTTACCTGCCGCTTCCATCCAGGTTGCCAAGAAGAGGCAGCCTTCCTTGGCTTCGGTGTCATTCGCGAAGGCGCTGTTGCACTTCTTGGTAAGGCATTCCTTGCGCTTGGAGTATACGTCGCCGTCATAGCCGACTTCCTTTTCGCAGTCGCTGAGGAAACCGCCGTATGTCGTGGTATTGCTCGGGATATTCCAGCCCATCTGCGCGCATCCGTTAAAGGCTCCGAATCCGCCACCCGGAATCATCACGTCAAACTGACCGCCGGCTACATCGTAGCCGATGTTCGATGCCATCACCACAAGTGTCTTGCCCTGGAGTTTCTTGTGGTTATCCTTGGTTTCATACTTGCCTTCGCCCGTAAAGGTGAGGGCGAAGCACTTGCCGCAGGTGTTGTCGTTACCGGGAGTTGCCGCGAATGCGTAGGCCAGCTTTTCGCTTACGATAATAGGAATCTGGCTGGTGCAGGTGGCGCCCTGTCCGCCTTCTTGGCAGATATTTTTGGTGCTGTTGTTGTCTATGACAGTCTTTCCACCATTGGCGCTGCAAGTCCTAGCCGTGCCGCCGTGTGCGGGTTGTGCGCAGTGAGGCATGCAGCAGTCCCAGTAGCGGGTTGCCCATCCTTGCTGGCCGCCTGCACCTGCGTTGAGGTACTTGGCTTCTTCTGCAGAGGCGTTGGTATTGGTGTTCTGCGAGCTGCTGGACTTTACGCTGCTCGAAGACGGGGTGACGGAGCTAGAAGATTTTACGACAGAGCTGCTCGACTTGGGCTGCTGCTGGGAAGAGGAGGACTGCACGCTGTTGGAGGACTTGGCCGTGCTGCTGGAGCTTTTTGCCGTGGCGCCACCGCTAACGGTCAAGACAAAGGAGAATTTCTGTCCGCCGATAGTGATTTCTTCGGTTGCCTTGGCCTGGTCCCAGTAATCGGGCACATTGCCTTCCAGCGTGTAGGTCTTGGCGTTCTTGTCGTAGTTTGCTTGCAAGAAATGCAGTGTCCAGCTTCTTTGCGGTTCCGATTCTACGCCGCTGAAGGTGACCTTGCTGATAGATCCGCCCTTGGCGACGGTCTGGGTCAAGTTTCCGGATACGGTGATATTGCCTACGGTCTGCTGTGTATTCGAGTTGCTGCTCTGGCTTTGCTTCTGGCTAGACGAGGAATTTGCGGGATTGTTCACGCTTGAAGAAATACCCGGCTGCACATCGGCGGAAGATGTCGGCTGCACGTTAGCCGAAGATGTTCCCGGCAGATCCGTTGCAGAAGAGAGCCCCGGCAGTACGCTTGCGGAAGAGAGCGGGTCGGGGGTAGTTGTTGCATTTGCCGAAGAGGTCGGGGTGCTTGTTGTCGCCGAAGATGCGGGAATACTGGTGTTACTTGCCTTGACTTGTTCAAGCGTGGTGATTTCCAGCAAGCTTACGTCAATGTTGTCGACGATAGGAGTGCCGTCCGGGGCGGTGATGCTTCCGGTGTGGCCGTCTTCGTTGAACGTGATTGTTCCGACGACGCTGCCGTTAGCGTCGGTTACGATGCCTGCAGGATAAATCAGGAGGTCTTGTCCGATATCGAGAAGCCATGCCACATCATTGGGCTGTACCTGTTCGGTTCCATTATCGGCGTTCAAATTGTTGTTGATTGCGTCGGTTGCTTCTTCGGAGCAATTGACAAAAGCCAAAACTGCGCTCAAGGCCAGTGCGGACTTAAGGAATCGGTTTTTCATAAACATCCTCAAACGTGTTGAAAATAAGACTTCCGTATCGAAAGTCGCTCCAATTCCATCCGACCTATAAAATAGCTTATTCAGTCCCAAAAAACACGTAAAAAAAAGTAAGTCAAAAGGGAAGTTGATCAGTTGAAAAAAGCCCCGGCGGTTTGCCGGGGCTAAATGTTTCAGAATTTCACGCTAGTGGATTAGTACTTTTTCTTGAGAACTTCGGGGCATTCCACTTCCACGTAATTGTGTTCGGGGTTGCCTGCTGCGTTCATCCAAGTGGCAAGGAAGAGGCAGCCCTTCTTGGCTTCTTCGTCGCTGCCGAAGGCCTTGTTGCACTTTTCGGTCAGGCAACTTGCCATTTTACCTGCGTTGTAGTTGTGTTCCTTTTCGCAGTCGGAGAGGAGGCCGCCGTATTGTTCGCCTTGCGCGCCCCAGCCCATGCCGGCGCAACCGTTGAACTGGCCTACACCGCCGCCCGGGATCATGATGTCGAACTGGCCTTGGTTCACGTCGCCGCCGATGTTGGTGACCATGACAATAAGTTTCTTGTTCTGGTTCTTGAGTTTCCTGGTGTTGCCGTTCGTGGAACTATAGTGGCCTTCGCCAGTGAAGGTCAACTGGAAACACTTGCCGCACTGGCCACCGTTAGAGGCCGGCACTGCAGCGAATGCAAAGCCGTATTCATCGCAGCCGTCCACCGTAAACGGAATCTGGCTTGTGCAAGCGGCGCCTGCACCGCCGGAGCAGACGCTGCCGCTACCGTTGCCAATGGGGTTCTTGCCTCTGGAATCGCACACCTTGGCTTGGCCGCCGTGTTCGGGCCATGAGCAGTGGGGCATGCAGCAGTCCCAGTAACGGGTTGCCCAACCGCTACCGGTTGAGCCGCCACTTTTGACCTTGATAGCCGGGCATCCGCCGCTTCCGCCGTTAGAAGAACTGCTCTTTGCAGAGGAACTGCTGGACTTGGCGGAACTCGAAGAGGACTTTGCGGCAGAGCTGGAAGACTTGGGCGTGCTGGACGAAGAATTCGTTTTCGAAGAGCTGGAGTTGCCCGGATTGTCCACAGAGCTAGAAGAGGTAACGACAGGGCCCGGACCCGGATTGTCGTTGCTCGAAGAGCTTGTGACGGGAACAGGAACCGGTGTCGGATTCAAGTTTGTGTTAGGCTGGTAAATGTTGAGTTCGGCCAAGTCGACGTTACCGACGAGAACATTGCCTTCCAAGTCGACAATGTCGCCGACAGTCGTGGGGTTGCCGTCAGAATCGGTCTTGAAAACCATAGAGCCGATCGCTGCTCCAGAACCGTCCGTAACGATATTGACACCATGCTGGTTCATGGGGTGAATCACGTAGTTCTTGTCGGCGTGTAAAACCCATGCCGGTTCGGTGATAATTGTCGGAGACAGAATTTCAAGTTCGGCGAAATTGACGTTTTGTGCAATAATGGTCCTTTCGCTGTCCAAGGCGACAATCAGGCCGGTAGCGATATCGGCGAGTGCGACCGTATCGCCGGCCTCGTTGGTCACGAAGCCGTAAGCGTCGATGATATAGTTCTTATCACCGTCTCTATACAAAAAAGAGGGCTGGGTAACAATAATGGGGTTATTGCTGTTATTGTTGTTGTCGGCATTGATCACGGCGTCGTCGCCGCAATTGCAAATCAGGGCGACCGCTGCTGCCGACAGCAATAGCGTAAAAAGTTTCTTCTTCATAAAATCCTCATGCTCCCATAAACACTCAGAAGTACAAAATAGTTAAAAAAAGAGAAATTCAATGTAAAATTATGTAGTTCAATATATTAGTGTTCCTCGGCCGTTCCAAAGTGTGTGGAAAAGTTTACAAGTGAACCAGGAATGTAAATTTTTGTTGCGTAAAAATCTTTTTACAAAAAAGTTGTTGATAAGTTGAAGTGGTTGTCGGGCCGGGGTATGGCGGTGTGTTTAAATTGTTGATAAGTTGGAGTTTATGTAGGATTAAAATATTGAACCCTTGAATTTAGGCTAAAAACGCCATTTTCTGTAAAAAGAGGATTAGGCCTTACGTTGACTTCCTGAAGCCCGAAAACGCCTCGAGAATGGCCGAAATCTGCGTTTTTGAGCGAAAAAGCAAAAAAAAATCCTTGAAAAATTCCTTGATTTTGCTAAATTTGTTCGGCAAAATTCGCAAAGTACCGCTTCCTATGCTTTGCGAAATAACCGGAATGTACGTTTAACCCGCGTCGTTCCTAGGATTCGAAGCGATAAACCTTCTGCTGAAGAAGAGGAAAAAATGGCAAAAGAACATTTTGACAGAAGCAAGCCGCACTGCAACATCGGCACCATCG
>NZ_MWQH01000016.1 GCF_002210295.1 Fibrobacter sp. UWB5
CGTGAATCCAGCGGCGACCTACTCTCCCGGGCCCGTGGGCCAGGTACCATCGGCGATGAGGGGCTTGACTTCCGTGTTCGGAAAGGGAACGGGTATGACCCCCTCTCGGTAACCGCTGAAACAATGTCGTCGGCGACAACTTGCTGTCGAAAAAGTCTTTGTTTGCACAGCCTTGAAGCTGATGTGGATCCGGGCTGCCCACGCGGCAGATGAACCGAATCGTCGAAAAAAAGGAAAAGCTCTACCGGGCTATTAGTACCGCTCGGCTCAACGTGTCGCCACGCTCACACCTGCGGCCTATCGACGTCGTAGTCTACGACGGCCCTACATGGGGTTGCCCCCGCGAGACCTGATCTTGGGAACGGCTTCACGCTTAGATGCCTTCAGCGTTTCTCCGATCCGTACACGGCTACCCGGCAATGCCGCTGGCGCGACAGCCGGTACACCGGAGGTACGTCCGTCCCGGTCCTCTCGTACTAAGGACAGCTTCCCTCAAGTCTCGAACGCCCACACCGGATAGGGACCGAACTGTCTCACGACGTTCTGAACCCAGCTCGCGTGCCGCTTTAATTGGCGAACAGCCAAACCCTTGGGACCTTCTCCAGCCCCAGGATGCGACGAGCCGACATCGAGGTGCCAAACCTCCCCGTCGCTATGAACGCTTGGGGGAGATCAGCCTGTTATCCCCAGAGTACCTTTTATCCATTGAGCAACGGCCTTTCCACGCTGTACCGCGGGATCACTAAGCCCTACTTTCGTACCTGCCCGGCGTGTCCGCCTCGCAGTCAAGCTCCCTTATGCCTTTATGCTCTACGCGCGATTGCCGACCGCGCTGAGGGAACCGTTGGATGCCTCCGTTACCTTTTAGGAGGCGACCGCCCCAGTCAAACTGACCATCAGACACGGTCCCTGTCCCGGATGACGGGACGAGGTTAGATCTCAAAGCGCGCAAGGGTGGTATTTCAAGGGCGGCTCCGCGACGACTGGCGTCGCCGTTTCAAAGCCTCCCACCTATCCTACACATGCGGGCCCTAAAACCAATGTCAAAATACAGTGAAGGTTCATGGGGTCTTTCCGTCCAGGTGCGGGTTGCCGGCATCTTCACCGGCACTGCAATTTCGCCGAGTCCCGGGAGGAGACAGTGCAGAAGTCGTTACACGATTCGTGCAGGTCGGAACTTACCCGACAAGGAATTTCGCTACCTTAGGACCGTTATAGTTACGGCCGCCGTTTACCGGGGCTTCGATTCAGGGCTTCGCTTGCGCTGACCCCTCCTGTTAACCTTCCGGCACCGGGCACGTGTCAGACCATATACGTCCACTTGCGTGTTAGCATGGCCCTGTGTTTTTGGTAAACAGTCGCTTCTGCCGTTTCCCTGCGACCTCCAAAGGCTTCGTACTGTTCATACTCACCCTCGGAGGCTCCCCTTATCCCGAAGTTACGGGGTTAATTTGCCGAGTTCCTTCTCCCGAGTTGTCTCGAGCACCTTAGGCTATTCGCCTCGTCCACCTGTGTCGGTTTACGGTACGGGCCCACATTCGCTCCCTTAGGGGTTTTTCCTGGCACGGGCCCACGCGACTCCCGTTCCGGCCGAAGCCTTCGCGAGGTCCGGAGCCTGGGGCATGTACCGGGGGGATTTGCCTCCCCGGAGCCTTGCACTCCATCCGCGGCATCCGTCAGCCGCTACGCGCTGTCCCATGCGTCGCCCCGTCGGTAGTGACGCTTACTGTGGGGTTCCGGAATGTTGACCGGATTGTCATCGGCTACGCCTCTCGGCCTCGTCTTAGATCCCGACTGACCCCGGGAGGATTATCCTTGCCCGGGAACCCTTGGACTTACGGTGTGCGGGTTTTTCACCCGCATTTTCGCATACTCATGCCAGCATTCTCGTTTCCGGTACCTCCAGCGGGCATCGCCACCCGCCTTCCCAGGCCTGCGGAACGCTCTCCTACCACCCTGTTGCCAGGGTCCACGACTTCGGTGACGTGCTTAGTCCCGATCATTTTCGGCGCGGGGTCGCTTGACCAGTGAGCTATTACGCTTTCTTTAAAGGGTAGCTGCTTCTAAGCTAACCTCCTGGCTGTCTGTGCAACCCCACATCCTTTACCACTCAGCACGTACTTGGGGACGCTTAGTCGATGGTCCGGGTTGTTTCCCTTTCGTCCGCTGATCTTATCACCCGCGGGCTGTCTGCCATGCACCACGTTCACGGTATTCGGAGTTTGATAGGGTTTGGTAAGCGGGTGTGCCCCCTAGTCCTTCCAGTGCTCTACCCCCGTGAAGCTATTCATGACGCCATACCTAAATATGTTTCGGAGAGAACAAGCTATCGCCCAGTTTGATTGGTCTTTCGCTCCTACCCACAGCTCATCCGGACACGTTTCAATGTATATCGGTTGGGCCCTCCACGGAATGTTACTTCCGCTTCAGCCGGGCCATGGGTAGATCACTAAGGCTTCGTGTCTGCCGCGTACGACTGGTCGCCCAGTTGAGACTCGCTTTCGCTTCGGCTCCGGGCCTGAGGCCCTTAACCTCGCCGTACGCGAGCAACTCGCTGGCTCATTAAACAAAAGGCACGCCGTCAGGAGGATGAATCCTCCCTCCGACAGAATGTATGCACGCGGTTTCAGGCGCTCTTTCACTCCCCTCTCGGGGTGCTTTTCACCTTTCCCTCACGGTACTGTGCACTATCGGTCATCAGCTCGTATTTAGCCTTGGAGGGTGGTCCCCCCGTCTTCAGGCAGGATTTCACGTGTCCCGCCCTACTCTTCGACGGCCGAACATTTACTCTTGGCTACAGGCCTGTCACCTGCTGTGGGGGGGCTTTCCATCCCGCTTCGCCAAGCATCCATGCTACGGAACCCGTCTGGGCTCCTCCCCTTTCGCTCACCACTACTCAGGGAATCTCGGTTGATTTCTTTTCCTCCGGGTACTTAGATGTTTCAGTTCCCCGGGTTAGCCTCCGCTGGACTATGTATTCGTCCAGAGGATACGCAAATGCGTGGGTTTCCCCATTCGGAATCGCCATGGTCAATGACCCTTTGCGTCTCGCATGGCACTTTCGGGGCTTGGCCCGTCCTTCGTCGCCGGCTGATGCCAAGGCATCCCCCGCGTGCATTCCTTCGCTTAAATCCTGTTTTCCAGCGATTCAGCTCGATCTATTGCTGCATGAGCAGCTCGAATCCACCTTGTTATTCTTGGTGCTTCAAGTCACTCTGTGCTTGTTGCTTTTTCGTATGTTGTCGCCAAAGTTTTCAATCTGCGTCCACCGTCTCGCGGCGGATCTATCCTTGCGCCCGGGGGCGCTTTCCTGGAGCTAAGGAGACTCGAACTCCTAACATCCAGCTTGCAAAGCTGGCGCTCTACCAGTTGAGCTATAACCCCGAAAGGTATGGGCCTGAATGGACTTGAACCATTGACCCCCGCCTTATCAGAGCGGTGCTCTAACCAGCTGAGCTACAGACCCGGGCCCTAAAGGAACCGGAGATGTGCTTCAGGTGACGGTATCGTCTTGAACATGAGTAACAGGTGGTAGGACATATGTCCTATGTTTACTCCTTAAAGGAGGTAATCCAGCCGCACCTTCCGGTACGGCTACCTTGTTACGACTTAGCCCCAGTCAGAGGTCTCGCTTTAGGCGCTGGCCCCCCTTGCGGGTCGGCATCGCGACTTAGAGCGCTCCCTCCTTCCATGGCTTGACGGGCGGTGTGTACAAGGCCCGGGAACGTATTCACCGTGGTGTGCTGACCCACGATTACTAGCGATTCCAGCTTCACGGAGTCGAGTTGCAGACTCCGATCCGAACTGAGGACGGCTTTGAGGATTGGCTCCGCCTCGCGGCGTTGCGACCCATTGTACCGCCCATTGTAGCACGTGTGTAGCCCAGGATGTAAGGGCCATGAGGACTTGACGTCATCCACACCTTCCTCCGGGTTGTCCCCGGCAGTCTCTCCAGAG
This sequence comes from Fibrobacter sp. UWB5, assembly GCF_002210295.1. Lineage (NCBI taxonomy): Bacteria > Pseudomonadati > Fibrobacterota > Fibrobacteria > Fibrobacterales > Fibrobacteraceae > Fibrobacter > Fibrobacter sp. UWB5. The sequence goes on from NZ_MWQH01000016.1 coordinate 3,958, forward strand.
GGCCCCCTTGCGGGTGGCAACTGGAAACGTGGGTTGCGCTCGTTGCGGGACTTAACCCAACATCTCACGACACGAGCTGACGACAGCCATGCAGCACCTGTGCGGAACGTGTATTGCTACAAACGGCGATCTCTCGCCGCGGCGTTCCCATGTCAAACCCTGGTAAGGTTCTGCGCGTTGCTTCGAATTAAACCACATGCTCCACCGCTTGTGCGGGCCCCCGTCAATTCCTTTGAGTTTCATACTTGCGTACGTACTCCCCAGGCGGCATACTTAACGCGTTGGCTACGGTACCCGCGGCGAACCGCGGACACCCAGTATGCATCGTTTACGGTGCGGACTACCAGGGTATCTAATCCTGTTTGCTACCCGCACTTTCGAGCATGAGCGTCGATAAGTCCCCAGCAAGCTGCCTTCGCCATCGGTGTTCTTCCTGATCTCTACGCATTCCACCGCTACACCAGGAATTCCGCTTGCCCCTGAACTATCCAAGAAACCCAGTTCGGACTGCAGGTCCGGGGTTGGGCCCCGGTATTGTACAATCCGCTTGAGCTTCCGCCTGCGCTCCCTTTACGCCCAGTGATTCCGAACAACGCTTGCACCCCTCGTATTACCGCGGCTGCTGGCACGAAGTTTGCCGGTGCTTCCTCTCGAGGTACATTCAACATCGCCGAAACGATGCCTTATTCCCTCACGACAGTGGTTTACACACCGAAATGCTTCTTCCCACACGTGGCGTTGCTGCATCAGGGTTTCCCCCATTGTGCAATATTCCCTACTGCTGCCTCCCGTAGGAGTCTGGGCCGTATCTCAGTCCCAATGTGGCCGATCACCCTCTCAGGCCGGCTACCGATCGTCGCCTTGGTGGGCCGTTGCCCCGCCAACTAGCTAATCGGACGCAAGCTCATCCCCTGCCGATAAATCTTTTGTCAACCCCGGATGTCCAGGGCCACCATATCCGGTATTACCCGCGCGTTGGCACGGCTATTCCCGAGCAGGGGGCAGATTGCTTACGCGTTACTCACCCGTTCGCCGCTATGCATTGCTGCACCGCTCGACTTGCATGTATAAGACACGCCACCAGCGTTCGTTCTGAGCCAGGATCAAACTCTTCATTAATTTTT
>NZ_MWQH01000017.1 GCF_002210295.1 Fibrobacter sp. UWB5
TGGATTTGTAGGTTTTTTAATAGTGGGTTCATGAACGACCATATTCATTACCGGTTAAGTTAAATATATCCTTTTTTCTTGTTAAGTGGTATACCCTTGTGGTCTAGGCAGCCTGTTTTGACAGCCTATATTCAACCGGAGTCACGTATCCCAGCGAACTATGGAGCCGTTTCCGGTTGTAGAACAGCTCGATATACCTGAAAGCGGCCTCCCGCACGTCTTCGATGTCCTTGAAGTCACGCCTGTAGGCCATCTCCTTCTTGAAGCTTGCGAAGAAGCTTTCCATGCAGGCGTTGTCGTAGGGGCAGCCCGGTGCGCTCATCGAGGGCGTTATCCCGTTCTCCGAGAGCATCGTGCGGTAACCCATGCTACTGTACTGCACGCCGCGGTCGGAATGGAAGATGAGCCCGTCGTGATGGCCGCGTTGCATGATGGCATTGGACAACGCGCGCTTGACAAGTTCCGTGTCGATGTTCTTGCTTACGGCGTAGCCCACCGCCTCCTTGTTACACAGGTCCAACACCACGGCAAGGTACACCCAGCCAAGCGTAGTCTTGACGTAGGTGATGTCGCCGGCCCAGACGGCGTTCAGGCTGTCGGGATCGAACTTACGCTGCACCAGGTTCTCGCTGTACATGGCGTCGCATTTGCCCTTGCGGTAGGGTTTCCACTTCCTGAGTGTGACTGGATAGAGCCCGTTCTCGCGCATGATGCGGCGCAGTTTCCACACCTTTACCTCGACACCCTTGTCTTGGAGTGCCGCCAGCATCTTCGGGCAACCGTACACGCGGTGGTTTTCTTCGAAGGTGTCGCGGACCTTCTGGACAAGCCGTTCTTCGCGGGCCTTGCGTTCGGACCTTGCCGTTTCCTGTTTTGACCACTGGTAGTAGGAACACTGCGGTATTCCTAGGGCTCTGCACATCTTCCTGACTGAGTATTTCTTGCGGTTCACGTGTATCGCCTCGCATTTCAGTCGTGTGGTCGCATAAAGATGTGCAGGGATTTTTTTAGGATCTCTACCGTCTCCTTCTCGTCCGCGAGTTCCTTTTCGCGTTTCTTCAGGAGCTTCTCCAGTTCCCTATTCTTGGTGGCGAGTTCCTCGACGGACACCTTGCGGATGCGCCGTTCCTCGCGATAGCTCGGCAGGTTGTGTTCCTTGCGGTACTCGTTTACCCACCTACCGACCGTATTTGGCCCTATTCCGAGTTCCTTGGCTATCTGATTTGCGGACTTTTCGCCTTTCAGGACCAGTTTGATGACTTGTTCCCTTGTCTCGGAGTTGTAGTTGACTTTTGCCATTGTTTTACCTTTTTGGGGTTGCGCAATGAATATAGTAGCTTATGCTACCCTCTTATTAAACTCCTGCATAGTCCA